>JBFWYS010000512.1:0-3142 GCA_050186175.1 Pseudobdellovibrionaceae bacterium | reverse complement strand
TTTTACCTTTTTTAAAGAGCGCAGATATCTTAGACTCAGTTGAAGGAAGCGATCACTGCCCTGTGGTTGTTGATATGGAGTTTTAGTGGTGTTTTTATTTTTCTTTTTAGTCGTACCAGTTGCTGAGATCTATGTTTTGTATCAAGCGGCAGCAACCTGGGGATTTTGGAACGCTTTCTTTTTGCAGGTTTTGGTGTCGGGACTTGGATTTACGATCGCACGATCGCAATTTCAAACGTTTATTACCGGATTCCAGAATGAAATTCAAAAAGGAAAATTACCTGAGGCAGCGATGTTTCATGTTGGCTTTAAATTTGTAGGCGGAGTGTTTTTGGCTGTTCCGGGATTCTTAACGGATATTTTAGGTCTGGCTTTTTTAACTCCGGGAATTCGTCATCTGTTGATTGCGGGATTTCAAAAGAAAGTTGCGAACAACATGAAAAATGGTCATCTGCGCGTTTTTACATTTGGCAGCGGACCTTTTGGCGGAGGATTTAAGTCATATTCCTATTCTCGACAGTTTGAGAGAGAAGAACGTGATGCTCAGGTTGTAGATGTAACGCCGATTTCAACTCAAACGAGTGCGAAAAATATCGAGGGTCCTAAGGATCCAAAAGAAACCTAAAGAAGCAATTTTTAGAAAGTGCTTCTGAGTGGTTTCAGAATAAAACCAAATTCAGGATTCCACTGGCCTTCGTTGGGAATAAAGCTAAGGGCATCAGTATCGACGACTAAAGTTCCTCGATAAGAATAGTCAATATTCAAAGAGTATTCTCCAGGAGGAAGCTCGAATTCGGATTTTGGTGACGGTGATGGAAACGAAAGTTCCATATCAATGTCAGCGAGTGATCTTCGTTTCTTTAAGAACTTCAAATCGAGTTGTTGTCTCTTGCAATAAGACACGCCAATAAAAGGGCCTTTTTCAATTTTGGTTTGTAACCAAATTTCTCCTCCGCCGTGATTGAATTTGAGGTCCACATTTTTCATTGTGAAATCAATTTTCTGCCCGCAAGTTTCTGGAAGGCGAAGATTTAGATCGATTTTCGAAGACGAGTTAACACTGTGAGCGATTCTAAAAATCTGCGCCTCAAGAGGCACTTGTTTGGCCCATGAACTTGAGAAATATCCGAGGACAAGTAGAACGACCCAAAATGAGATTTTCATATTCACTCCTTTTGCCAAGAGAGGTTCAAGTGTCGGGCCAGTTTTCACTCTGTAAATTGGAGAAGGTTGTTTCAGCTTGAGAGAGGGTTTCCGAAAGGTCAAAATTTGTCGCTCGGAGGACAAAAAGAAGAAGTCCGAATTCGTATTGCAATTTGTGGCGCAAGGAAGCATTTTCTGAACAAAGTTCACTACTGTTTACAATTTAGTCGTCCAATTATTTCTTAAGATATTGATTTTATTTGAAAAAATGTGGCCCGCCGGTTGCTATACGGGAGCCCGTGGTACATGTTCTGAGAGTCTTTTTATTTTTGGCTGTCGGTGGATTCGTCAGTGGATTCATTGACGATGCTCATTCTGCTTGCGAGAAGGAGATGGGCCGACTTGAGTCTTCTCTTGTTTATCAAAAAACAATCATGCTTCAGCTTGCAAGTGCGAATGGCACCGCGGGTGCAACTCTCGAAAGTTTTCATGAAGCTTTTGAAGTGAAAGTTGGCGCCGGAATAAAAATAAAAAAGCAGATGTTGTCTCCAATGGCCGATTCTGCGAAGGCCTTTTACAAAGCCGGCGAGAAACAAAAGGCTTTGGTAGAGAAAGTGGCGACACTTCAAAAGACTCTCGTGTCTGATCTTAAAAAATGCCTCGACAAGGGTCGAGATTCTGTCCAATTGTCCCAATTTTAATTTTAGCCCAAAGATCAAAAGACCGAAAAAAGTATGAATGCTTTATTCAATCTGGATAGGCTTAAATATTTTGGCTCTTCTTTTACGAATCCCAAAATTCGTGGGGACTCTCGCTTTCGCATTTCTTTTTTTACTTTGCACTGAAGCCGGTGCACAAAATGTTTGTACAAATAAAGACGGTGTAAAACTTCGCGAAGCTCCGCGTGCGACAAGCAAACAATCTTGGGTCGTCGGAAAGTTCATGCCTTTTCAAGTTGTCGGAAGAAGTGGTCCATGGTTGCAAGTGACGGATCTTCAGAATCAAAGACATTGGGTGGCGACATCGGATGTTTCAAGTCGCACTCGATGTTTGGTTGTCGCAAACTCAACGACCGCCTTAAGAAAAGGTCCTGATCGTAGTCATGCTTCCGCAGAACCTTTTGCAATTGCAGACCGCTACACGCCTTTTAAAGATTTGGGCGGGGAAGATGGTTGGATCAAGGTCCAGGATAGTATGGGTCTCCAGAGTTGGATTTCTCTTGATGCTGTATGGAAGCCAACCATGCGAACTCGAGTCGATTTTTTCGAAAACTAGAGCTCTCAATTTTCGATTAATAATAACGCAATACAATATCTGGACTCTCTGCATTTCAGATTTTTAGATTATTCTGTAAGAGGCGTGCTTTTGGATTTCTTTAAGATTAGGTCAGAATTTACAATCACCACTTGATTCAATACGTTGGGCTGATTTAAGACGGTGTAAGATTTTTTCTTGCAAAAGTTACACGACCATGTGTAAATGTCTCAGTTCCAAATTGGCACTTCATAGATGAAGTACCAAAAATAAATTCGGGGGGATTTATGTCAGTGAGCCCAGCGTTGGTAAAGGAATGTCGAGCGAAGCTACTTTCAACAAAAGCGGAAATACTGAACCGCGTTAAAGATACTCGTCACGATCTTACATCTGATGACAAAGGCGGAGACGAAGCAGATCAAACAGTTCGCGTTCTCGCAGAGGCCGAAGTTCTGAGTATGCACGAAAGACTTCGCAATCAATTAATGGAAATCGAAAGCGCACTAGCAAGGATCGAAAACGGATCTTTTGGGGTTTGCGAAGAGACTGAAGAGATCATCGAAGAAGACAGACTCCGCGCGATTCCTTGGACAAGACTGAGTATCGAAGGTGCGGAGATTCGCGAGAGTATGGGCCGCCGGTACGCGCGATAATTAGATTTAAATTTAGGAGTGAGGGGTAGAGCGAAGGTGACTTCGCTCTTTTTTATTTGTGCGCCCGGCAGGGCGCTTTTACTTAGAGGTGA
>JBFWYS010000511.1:0-3149 GCA_050186175.1 Pseudobdellovibrionaceae bacterium | reverse complement strand
CGCGGCAAACGGATTCGCGGCTTTGGCAAAGTACGACGACAACAAAGATAGTTTCATCGATGCGCAGGATTCAATCTTTTCAAAACTTGTAGTTTGGTCAGACCAAGATCAATATGCTGTTTCAGGGCAGGCTGAGATTCGAAGTCTTGAATCGATGGACGTGACTCGATTGGATCTCTCTTATGATCCAGACTTTTATGAAAGCGACATTCATGGCAATGAGGCAAAATACAAGTCGGTGGTGATTATGAACAACGGTTCTCACAGAGTCGTTTTTGATTTATGGTTCACGCTTAAGGCTAACTAATTAGAAGGAGGTCAATATTAAAAATTGAATTTCTTTTTTTAAATTAACAAGGGCACCTGTTTTATAGGTGCCCTTGTTGATGATTAGTGCTGAGACAGTTGTGGTATTAGTTGATCGGCTAATGACTTTGCGGCCGACGAAACTTTGTCTTCGGTGCAAAATCCATAATAAAGTTTACCAGAGAGCTCCATCACGGCCGGTTTCAGTAGGTACTTTTCAGACGAAGTTAAGATCGGCAACTTTGTTTGAACTTGTTGTAAAAAGGTTTCGAGATCGGCGCTTTCAAAATTCAAGCAAGTCCCATCCATGTCCATGCCTACCAAAATCGACGATGGAAACTCCATGATAAAATCTAGGATATCCGCCGATGTGTAGAGGCCCGGAATATGACTGATAACATTGAACTTCTTAACTAGGGGAGCTCCATAAGAAGAGCCATCTCCGCCAACCTGAAATTCTAAAACCTGTTGATTGTACGGAGACGACAATTTGATTTCATGTAAGATCGCCCAGATCAAATCGGCATAGGACTTTTTCAAGCCTACAGCCTGTGGTTCTAACTTTATGAACAGCTCTAAGAAATTACCAAACTTCTTTTGCGCTAAGAGGTCCGAAGTCTTTTCTGCAAGCGACAGTTTTTCAATATCGCTCATGTTCTCAATCGGCTTGATCTGGTAAACCCAGTTCAAATTTGGCTTGAGTGTAATAGTGGCACCAATCTTATCCGGTGACATCAGCTGCCCTGTAAAAAACATCGACTCGTCATGCACTAGCGGAAAAAGTGGCAAGTAGCCCTCTCCCGATTGATAGCTAAAATATTGCTTTAGATCTAACTTAACGATTTGCCCAACAGTGGCTTCTGCTACTAATCCCAACTTTGGTTGTTGAACAGGAGACAGAAGGGAAAAACTCGCTGCTAGAGAAAATCCATCGACATTGAGGTCATATTTCGATTTCAATTTTTCACAACCAACACTGTCGATAATCTCAACCACGCCCTTGAAGCCGGCCGAAGCAGGAAACCCTGGGAAACGTCCTTTAGGTGGAGCGCCTTTATGATAAGCGGCCTCACGCACGCTGATCACCTTTCCAGTTGCATGACAGTTAAGTTCAAAATCCTTCACATTGGCGGCATTTACAGCCAGCGGAAATAAAATCGCGATCATTGCGTAGATGCTTTTCATATTCTCCTCCTTTCGAGGGTGTTAGCATTGGCGTGATTTGTACTCGAGAACTCTAAAACAATAAAATTAATATATTAGATAATTATATTAGTTAAATTAATATCAGCGGCTATGGGCCACCTGGTGCAAACGTTGTGGTGGTGAAGTTTTGAAATAGCAAGAGGCTAAGAGTACCGTTCCCATTTCATTTTTTTAGGGTTTGGGAACACCTTGTTCCCGTAATTAAATTGACACACTTTTTTCTAGATCTTAGAAGTTTGTCATGCAGTCGACATCTAATTCAGATTTAGCCATCGTGCTTCTTGAGCTTGAGTATCAAAAACGGTTTAGAAAGAATCCGAAATATTCTTTGCGGGCTTTTGCTAAACTACTTGATACTCCGCCTGGCCGCGTGTCTGAGTATTTTTCTCGTAAGCGGAAGATTTCTCCTGAGATGGCTGAAAAGCTGGCGGGTCGTTTGAGTTTTTCTCCTCGGCAACGGGAGGATTATATACAACTTACACAAACGGGTAAAAAGCGCACACAAAAACTCCAATATGCTTTTTTAGATGAGGACAAATTTTCTTTCATCGCCTTATGGGTGAATTATGCAATTTTGGCTCTACTAGAAACCAGTGATTTTAGGAATGACCCTAAATGGATCGCAGAGAGATTAAATGTTGGGGTGTCACTTGTTAACATCTGTTTGCAACGCCTTTTTAGGTTAAGTCTTGTTGAGGAAAAACAAGGGACACTGGTGTTAACTCATCGAGCTCTTACAACAAGTTACGATGTTACCTCGGCTGCTCTAAAACACCATCACCGAGATCATTTAGCAAAAAGTATTGAAGCCCTAGATAAAATCGAGCTCGAGTTGCGCGAGATCTCTTCGATTACCATGGCAATTAACATGGATAAAATCAAAGAAGCTAAGACTGTTATTAGAAAGTTCCAAGACAAAATGGCTCGCCTTCTTGAAGATGGCAATAGAACAGAAGTGTACAATTTAAATATTCAGCTTGTTCCTCTTACAAACTGCAAACGAGGTCGCGTATGAGAATGTTAGTCGTATCATTTTTAATTTTTTCCTTTCTTCAGGCAGAGGCAGGCTTTAAAGCCGGCAATGGAGGCAGTGGTTGGAGTTGTGTAGAGAACCTTGGCAGCGGAAGAGAGAAAATTATTTGGCTTGAACTTATGGATCTCTACGAGGCAAAAGAGATACATGCCCTTAAGCTCACCGATTATAAAAATGAATCCCATATGGAGATCGCCTCTCACGTTCTAAGTCAGGTTCAAAAAATTGATTTTAAATTTGCTGGCGAAGTCGAAAACAATCTGAGCCGAGTTCTAAAATACCGACGATTTACGAATGAAGAGCTCACTGTGATTCCCGACACTTTCGAAGGTCTTTACCCCGAGGCTCCTAAGTGCCCAACAGGTTCTATCAAACAGCGGCAAATCGCAAACTGGAAAAATGATGACGATAGAGATGGTTCTCTAGTGGTCCTCTTTAGTCAAAAACTCTTTTATTCTGAGCAGTTTTCTGAGACAGAGCGAGCCGCCGTGCTCGTGCATGAGGCAATTTATGCATCTTTGAGAACTCTCTACGCCGATCAAGACTCAATTCGCACACGACGTATTGTTGGACTCTTGTTTTCAGATCAATCGATGAGATATAA
>JBFWYS010000510.1:0-3158 GCA_050186175.1 Pseudobdellovibrionaceae bacterium | reverse complement strand
AACAAAGAACTTCACGTGTGTTGCGATCGACTACTGAATAAACGGGATCCGTTATAGTTTTAAGATTGTAACCCACGCGGTTCGTCTCATTGGTCGCACATGTATAGTTCACAAAAGCATTTAGCACTGGAATCCAAAGCGGCTCGCCCCCGTCTACGATGGGCCTTCCAGCACCAGGCGGAGTTGGATCAGACGGTTCATCCTCCTTTTCAGGATACAAATCCCTTGGCAATGGCGTCTCACCACTTGTTACCATTGGCTGATCGATAATCGTAAGCGAGTCCCCTTCACTTACCGAGTCCTCTTCTTCTTCGTTTTCCAATTGAGTATTTTTGACAATCGCAGCCTTTTGCTCAGGATCAACCTCAGAAGAACTGAAAGGTCTGGAGCAATTCTGGAATCCGGCAAGTGAAAACACCATTGCCAAAAACAAAATGGTTCGCCGTACACACTGTCTCACTGTCATAAAACCCCCAAAAATAAACATTCAATCATTTATTTTAATTTACAACAGGAGATTGAAGTGCAGTTTCGAGGCCACTTTTGAAAGGGATTTTTTCGTGTATTGATACGTCCATTTAAAAACCAGAAGAAAAATTTCAAATTGAATCGTAAACAAAACTGGCGCCGCCGCCATTTTCAACGATAATCGCAAAATTATTTCCTGAGGTGCCCGCACCTAAAGTTTAAAAAATCGTATAAGTATTCAACAAAAAAATAGGTTCTGCGTGTTGCCTGACAATTCCACTGCGAACAGTATCGTGCCCACTCAACCGATGTTTAAAGCACCGACTGAATCTTGAAAAGATGAAATTAGCTGACCATCACTTCCTTTGACTCCTAATTTTTGCATCAGCGCTAAATAGAGTGATGAAATCGGATAACCGCGCCACCCACTCGAATCAGGAGCAATTCCTCCAGCGGTACTATGGGTCTTTCCATCTAGAGTTGTGCAAGAAAAACTATGCGAGCGTGTTCCGAAGTTATAATATTTTCCTCGATTTGTTAATAACCCCGCTCCTCCCCCTGCGATCATGGTCGGGATATGATTTCCCCAATGGTTGCCACTCGACATTTCAGTCGTAATGACGACGATGGTATTATCCAAAAGATTGCCACCAAAAACCGGATCTGGAGTGTTTTTTAATTTCCACAACAGATCCGCCATTCTTTTCATGTACCAAACACCGATCGCGCGATGGGATAAGGTGCGGGTCACCGGATTTTTTTCAAATACATGCGTGGTTGCGTGATGGTCTTCGTCGTCGACAAGAGTGCCGTTCTCTGTTTTTAACCCCAAGCGATTAAAGTTAATAACACTCTGACATTGTCCCATTGCGTAGTTAATAACTCGGGTGCGATCACATTGGAATGACATTGCAATGATATCATTCATTTGACTGATTGTTTGTGGATGCACATCCCACCATAAAGAATCCGATGTATTTGGTCTTGTTCCATTACAAGTTAGGCCCACAGAACTCTGCGATTGACCTGCCGATTGCGAAATTGAATTTTGCAAATCATGAACATTGGCAAGATAACGATCTAAAGTTTGCTGATCGCTCTTACTTACCTTACGTCGCAGATTTTTTGCATCTCCCATGACAAAATCGACCAAGCTTTTCAGCGGAGACACCATACCCGGAGGGGTTACTGAGGGAGTTGATGCTGACAAAACCTGATCAAATGCAACCTTTGGATTCAGAATCAAAGGAGCACTTTCATATTTACCTGTGACCGCATCCTTACGATAGGATGTATATCGGTTATAAGGGAAACCCCAACTCTCAACATTGTCATTTCCATCGGGAGTTCCCAAAACCAGTGTCGACATCGTGCCTCGTGATGAATAAAGACTCTTCCCGATGATTTGGTCGATGGACTCACCCACCAATGGCAAATTTCCATTAGCTTGTTTTGGCCGCGGAACTCCGCAAGTTAAAAGACCTACGGCTGCACCGCCGTGACCTCCGCCATCAAAATCACATGGAAAAGATGCCACGGGATTATGTAAGTTAGAAAGAATCGAAATGTAATTCTCTAATCCAGCAAAAGGTTTTAGATAAACTGATTTATTCACATCCAAGTTCGAAAGGTGCGGAGATCCATCTGGATAAAATCGTTCATCATTGATCCAGCCCATTCCCCAGGTTGCGATCAATACACGAGGAGCCGGCAACGCTTGTGCAAAAGCGTTAATAGGGACTACGGATTCAAGCATAGGAAGTGCTAAAAGCTTTCCGCTACCTTCTAAGAAATTGCGTCTTGAGATTTGGCCTTTTTTCATTTTATTCCCCACTTCCACGTCGTTTTTTAAACGGATCTGAAAGAACCAATGCATTAATAAAATCTACAAATGTTTTCGACTCTCCAACATGATCCAAACCGATTTTTTCAATTGCGCATAGATCCGACGAAGCAACGTCACGAGCCAATGACAAGGCTAAAGATTTTTTGGTCATACAAAGCTGAAAGGATTTGTTTTCACGAATGACTTCTGCCAATTCACCTGCTCCGTTAAAATGACTTCCGTCAGGCAAATCACCAACCGCATCAACCGCTCTTCCGTTGGCGTAGGTTTCTCTAAAACGTCCGAGAGAATCGTAGTTTTCAAGACTCAGGCCCATAGGATCGATGTGACTATGACAACTAAAACACGCTGGATTATTTCGATGGGCTGCTAGTAAATCACGAATACTCGCTTCGTCCACCGGACTGTGATCCAAATTTGGAATATTCGGCGGAGGATTTGGTAAGTCCGCACAAACCACATTGCGAAGCGCCCATACTCCCCGAATGATCGGACTTGTTTCAGCTCCCTTAGTAGTAAAAGTCATCATCGATCCATGAGTTAAAATTCCGTGTCGAGTGGACGGCAAAACAGTTTTTGTGAGCTCTGTCGAGCCAGGCGCTGAGATTCCATAAATATTTGCCAACTCATCATTGATAAACGAATAGTTTGCAGTCAAAAGCTCCAGTGGACTTCGATTGTTCTGAACAATGTGCTGGATAAAGCGGCGTGTTTCTTCGGCCATCGCATCACGTGTACTTTGTTTAAAGATTGGGTCAGATGGAGAAACCCTTTGCAATTCTTGCAATGTAAACCAGCCGTTTGCAAGCTCAAGACTGAACTGCGATGAACGAGAATCTGCGAG
>JBFWYS010000509.1:0-3164 GCA_050186175.1 Pseudobdellovibrionaceae bacterium | reverse complement strand
TCGACGATCCGGCGGAACCTCCGCTCTGAAATATCTTCCAAGACCTCGACCGCTTCGTCTGGAGGCATATGCTCAAAGAGCATCTTGACTTCCCCATCGTCGATATGGCGCAGCACAGCGACCCGGGTATTGCTGTCCGTATTGACCATGAACTCGATCTTGCCCTCAATGTCGGACAAATTCTCATATAAAAAGGGTCTAGCATGGGAAGGGAGCCTGAATGCAGCGTAGGCTAAGTCGACAGGAGAATGTTCCGAAGCGATTTTTGCTAGGTCATGGATAACGACAGTCGATGTCTGTTTATGGAACGCCTGTTCAAGTTTTTCTTGTAAAATATCGTGCAGCTGTGATGTTTTTGAGTCCATTAAGTTGCCTGCCGCATGGTGCAGCTCATCAACTTTTTGGACCTCTTCTGTGACGATTTGCATGATCCACCTCAGCCCGAGTCTTGGCGCCAATCATACCCTGTATTAGCCTTATTTTTCAAACGCAAATGTACCGCCTCTCCACCAATTTGGTGATAGCAATTAAATCTGCATTTTACTAGAATTCAAGCACCAATCCATAAATAAAGTTTATCTATGTTCAAACCAGAAAAAATCCGTAATATCGCGATCATCGCCCACATCGACCATGGCAAGACCACCATGCTTGACAGCCTTCTCAAACAATCCAACGTCTTCCGCGACAACGAGAAGATACCAGAACGGGTCATGGACAGCTACGATCAGGAAAAAGAGCGCGGGATCACGATCTTTGCCAAGCACACCAGCATCTATTTCGAAGACTTTAAAATTAATATTATCGACACCCCAGGCCATGCCGACTTCTCAGGAGAAGTTGAGCGGGTCCTCGGGCTTGTCAACTGCGTCCTCCTTCTCGTCGACGCCCAAGAAGGTCCGATGCCGCAGACCCGGTTCGTCCTTTCCCAAGCGTTAAAAATCGGTTTGAAACCGATCGTCGTCCTCAACAAGGTCGACCGTCCCCACGCAGACCCTGACCGCGCCCTAAACCTGACCTTCGACCTCTTCGTCGAACTCGGAGCCAACGATGAACAGCTCGACTTCCCGATCTGCTACGCTTCCGGCCTCGGAGGCTTTGCTGTGACAGACCTCAAAGACCCGCGCGTCAATATGCGACCCCTCTTCGAACTGATCCTCAAAGCTGTCCCCGCTCCGCCAGGAAACCTCGACCTCCCCTTCCTGATGCAAGCGACGACTTTAAGCTATGACGACTTTGTCGGCAGGCAAGCCTGCGGCCGGATCTTGGAAGGCCATGTTAAAAAAGGGCAAACGATCACCAAGGTCGACAAAAACGGCCATCCGACCCAGCACCGCGTGCAGAGGATCGAAGGCTACCACGGCCTCAAGAAAGTCGAGCTCGAAGAAGCGGGAGTCGGCGACATTGTCAGCATTTCAGGGATCCCTGAAATTTCAATCGGCGACACCCTCTGCGACCCCCAACATGTCGTCCAGCTTCCTCCAATTACATTGGCCGAGCCGACCCTTTCGATCGAAATGATGGTCAACAACGGCCCATTCGTTGGGAAAGACGGCAAGCATGTCACGATGAACAAGATCCGCGACCGCTTGCTCCAAGAGAGAAAAGCCAACATTTCGTTAAAAATTGAAGAGTCGTCTCGAGACGATGCGATCCGCGTTTGCGGACGCGGCGAGCTCCACTTGGCGGTCTTAATGGAAGCGATGCGGCGCGAAGACTACGAGTTTACGATCTCCAAACCTCAAGTTATCCTTAAGCAAGTCGAAGGCGAGACCCACGAACCTTACGAAATTGCCCACATCGAAGTTCCCCAAGAGTACTCGGGAACGATCATTGAAGAACTCTCACGCCGCAAAGGTGAAATGCGCTCCTTAAATACCAATGAGCACAACATCACGACGATCGAGTTCTTCATCCCAACTCGCGGACTAATGGGCTACCGCAACGACTTCCTAACGATCACCCGCGGACTTGGAATCTTGACGTCGATCTTTGACAGCTATGGGCCATGGAAAGGAGAAATCCCAGGACGCGTACACGGCGCCCTCATCTCCAACGGCGCTGGAAAAACGACAGGCTACGCCTGCTTCGGGATCCAAGAACGCGGCACCCTATTCGTTTCTCCTGGAGACGAGGTCTATGAAGGAATGGTCGTCGGGGAAAATAACCGCGACAACGATCTCGTTGTCAACGTGACCCGCGGCAAGCAGCTCACGAACATCCGCGCATCGGGCAGTGATGAGAACATCATCCTCGTTCCTGCGCGCACCTTCACTCTTGAACAAGCGATCGACTTCATCCAAGACGATGAGCTTGTCGAAGTCACTCCCCACTTCATCCGCTTAAGAAAACGGTTCTTGAGCGAGAATGAACGCAAACGTAAGTAAAACTAAGCATATTATTGGGAATCGAGGCTTCATTACCTCGATTCCCATCTGTTTGATGGAGCTTGTCCAATGAAAACCGTCAAAGAAAAGCTTGGGATCAAAGAAGGGAAGCAAGTCCTTGTCCTTAATCCTCCCCAAGGCTACCTAGATGTCCAAGGCAGCGCTCCAATCAAAGAAGCGGACATCATTCAGCTCTTCATTACCTCTAAACAAGATTTGCAAGATTTTATCGATGCAAACCGTTCTTCGCTTAAAAATTCGATCGCCTTATGGGTGTCGTATCCCAAAGCATCTCCCCATTTGGGGATCAATCGGGATATCATTGCCAGTTTTTTAAAACAATATGCGCTAGAAGGCATCGCAATTTGTTCAATAGACGAAACCTGGTCGGCGTTGCGCTTCAAGCATATTCCTTAAATAAGATTCCCATAAGCTTGTATCTGAAATATCCTGAATAATTAGTAAATTAGCAAGGAATAATTCTAAACAATAATTAAGCAAAGTTAACGCAATAGCAGCTCAAATAGAATTCTTTATATATTCAAAAATTCGTTTTAATACTCGTTCACCTGGCGCTCCGCCAGTTCAGTGCAGGAAGAGGGGGGAGCGCCAGGGAAGGTATTAAGAGGGGCTTAGAATCTAGGTTCGATCAGAGTGATCATGCCCCCTTGCATTTTCCGGTTCTCGCCGCTTTCCCAATGAATCTCGCCGGAGCTTTGTCTGAGGACGACTTTAAAATCAAATTCGCTGGCAACTTGATCTGTTTCCCAGACCCAC
>JBFWYS010000508.1:0-3139 GCA_050186175.1 Pseudobdellovibrionaceae bacterium | reverse complement strand
TACGACGCGATATATTTCAAATTAAGAAGTCTAGATGAGCTTAAAGAAACTCACATAAATTCGAAATAGTTTTACCGATAAAAATGCGGATGCGATCGTCATGTTTCGTAGGAGATTCGAGCTCAGGTCGACAAGGAGGAAATATGACGATCAGGAAAGATAAAGAGCCAAAAACGAACGGCAAAGGTGGAAGGAAAAAACCAAATATACTGGTGATATGGGGAGACGATATTGGAATCTCAAATCTCAGCTGCTATAGCTCAGGACTCATGGGGTACCGCACTTCTAATATCGATCGTATTGCTGATGAAGGGATAAGGTTCACAGATTCTTATGGTGAGCAAAGTTGTACAGCGGGGCGCGCTTCATTTATCACAGGTCAGAGTGGATTCCGTACGGGACTCACAAAAGTGGGAATGCCGGGCGCAAACTTAGGATTGCGGCCTGAAGATCCAACAATTGCAGAGTTGTTAAAGCCCCTTGGATATGCAACGGGGCAGTTTGGAAAAAATCACTTTGGCGATCGAAATGAGTTTTTACCGACAGTTCATGGCTTTGATGTGTTTTATGGCAATCTTTATCACTTGAATGCCGAAGAGGAGCCCGAGGATCCAGATTACCCAACCGAAAAAGATTTCCCGAAATATAGAAAGCAATTTGGACCGCGCGGTGTTCTTCGCTGTTTTGCGACCGACCAGGATGATGCCACCGCTCAAGACCGATTTGGACGTGTTGGAAAACAAAAAATCGAAGATACCGGAGCCCTGACTCGCAAACGAATGGAAACTTGCGACGACGATTTTGTATCCGAGGCAAAAAAATGGATTCGCGAAAAAGAACAGAATGGCGAATCTTGGTTTTGCTGGGTGAATACAACTCATATGCATTTTAGAACTCACCCGAAACCAGAAAGTGTTGGTCAGGCAGGGCGCTGGCAGTCCACGTACCATGACACAATGATCGATCATGATAAAAATGTGGGCTCGCTTTTAGATCTCCTCGATGAATTGGGAATCGCTGAGAATACTTTTGTGATGTATTCGACTGACAATGGACCTCACATGAATTCATGGCCCGATGGGGCGATGACTCCATTTAGAAGCGAGAAAAATACGAATTGGGAGGGGGCATTTAGGGTTCCGTGTGTCGTGCGCTGGCCGGGCCAAATTCCTGCGGGTGTTGTTTCAAATGAAATTGTTCAGCATCACGACTGGCTGCCGACGTTTCTTGCAATGGCGGGTGAGCCTGAGATTGTAGAAAAATTAAAAGTTGGCCACTCAGCTGGGGAGAAAAAATTTAAGGTCCATATCGATGGATTCAATCTCCTTCCGTATCTCACTGGGAAAATGGAAAAGAGCCCTCGACCTGGCTTTATTTACTTTAGTGATGACGGCGACCTTGTGGCTCTGAGATATGACAATTGGAAAGTTGTCTTTATGGAGCAACGGTGTAAGGGAACCCTAGAAGTTTGGGCTGAACCATTTACGGTTCTGCGAGTGCCGAAATTGTTTAATTTGAGAACGGATCCTTATGAAAGAGCAGATGTAACATCCAACACTTATTTTGATTGGCTGATTTCAAAAGCCTATATCCTCATGGCGGCGCAGCCAATGGTGAGTCGGTTTTTGGAAACTTTTCGTGAGTTTCCACCTCGTCAAAAAGCAGCGAGTTTCACAATCGATCAGGCGATGGAGAAAATGCAGTCGGCTGCAATAGGAAGTCCTACTGGAGGAATTGCAGAAGATACTCAGATACTCCCAAAACCTAAGAAGGAGGGGCCGCCTTCACATGTTAAACACTAGTTTGGAGAAGTTATGACTGAAAGACCCGAGCCACCAAAAGAGAAAGCCTCTGAAAAATCTAGCTTAAAGTGCGGAGAGCTTTTGGATGTGCCCGGGTTTTCTCAGGAGTTTAGCGACTACATTGAGGAATTTGACTCCGACCAAGCTGCGGAAGCACTGTCGAAACACCGTATGGATTTGTCAGTTCAGCAGACGAAACTGTCAGAAAAAAGAACTGAATTATCTAAAAAGAGAACAATGATGTCAGATTTAAACGCTCATCTTTCTAATGAGAGAACCTATCTCTCGTATTTGCGGACGTCATTGTCGCTCATGACATTTGGTATTACCGTCAACCGTTTCAGTATTTATCTTCAAGAAAATAACCGTGTTCCAAAAGCCAGATTGTCATTGGAAGATGCTGAATACACAGGAATCGGAATGCTTCTTTTAGGAATCGTATTGTTGGTGATCTCGGTCTTTCGATATAAGAGGATCCAATGTGATATCACCGAACAGATTTTTAGTCCCCCAAATAAGGTCGTGGCAATTCTTACCGCGGTCATAGTGACTTTCGCAATTCTCGGAGCGGTACGCCTGATTACGACGAGTTAAGAGATTTCCCAGGGGCGCTGCCGACGTGGTCTGCGAGGTCATTGGTCTGCCTCCTGAAAGCTCATTTTTCGTTGACCGAACTCCGCAAAGCAGTACTCTTTATAAATGATCATTTGGCGCTGGTTGAAACTCGCTTGTTTAGCGATCGTTCTTTTGTTCATAGCAACAGGATTTGCTATGCTCATTGTAAATTATGGTTGGTCTGCAAACGGAACATTCGCTCTTGTTTTCTTTGTTGGAATTGCGATGGTTGTTGTGGCCGTGACAAAGCCTGCTTGGTATGCCGTTCATTTTACGCAAACAAAAGAAACTATAAATAGTGAAGATTCTGTTAGGTCAGCAAGTGAAGCTTTGACCATGGGTCTTGGGTTAATTCTTGCTTCCATATGTATTTATCTTCTAGGCGAAAAATTTGTTTTCCAGAGTTTCATTGGCAGTATGGCTTTTTCGCAATTTTTTCGGAGACCTGCGCGTGCATTTATCTCTAGGCGTATTAACGCCAGGAGTGATGGCTAGCTGCCGGCATAGAACCAGCCAAGGTTCGTAAATAATTCCCCTTAGTCGTTGAGGCAATTCGTTTTGGCATCATATTAAGGATTTTGCATTTGATGGTGGCCTTCCGCAGACGTTCATCTGGGTTGCCTTTCCTATCGCCGCAGCTTTTGTAGGCTTGTGACTTCACTTGGATTAGTTAATCGCATTTCCCTTAGGTGGTGGGTTCTGCTCATTAGCAAACTCTGCGT
>JBFWYS010000507.1:0-3170 GCA_050186175.1 Pseudobdellovibrionaceae bacterium | reverse complement strand
AATGACTTTCTTGTCATTCTTCTGGATCGCGTGGTCGATCTTCTTTACTAAATGGTGGTCAAGGAATGGACCCTTTTTTACCGAACGTGCCACAAATTACTCCTACTTACGACGCTTCACAATGGATGAGTCAGTTCGTTTGTTATGTCTAGTTTTATAACCTTTGCAAGGCTGCCCCCAAGGAGTCACTGGATGATGACCCTTACCGACACCCTCACCACCACCAAGTGGATGATCAACTGGGTTCATCGCCATACCACGAACGCCTGGACGAATACCACGCCACCGTGAACGACCTGCTTTACCCAAATTGATATTTTCATTGTCCAAGTTTCCAACCTGCCCGATTGAAGCCGTGCAAACTGAAAGAACCTTTTTAACTTCGCCAGATGGAAGTTTAACTTGGCAGTATTGACCATCTTTAGAAACTAAAGATGCAGCCGCACCAGCACCCCGAGCTACTTGAGCTCCTTTGCCTGGACGAAGTTCAACATTATGAATTGTTGTACCAACTGGAATTGCTTGAAGTGGAAGAGCGTTGCCCGGCTTGATATCTGCTTTTTCGCTGGCAAGAACTGCATCACCAACATTCAATCCAACCGGAGCGATGATGTAGGCCTTAACGCCATCGATGTAGCTGATAAGAGCGATACGAGCTGTCCTGTTTGGATCGTACTCAATAGCAACAACTTTTGCTGGGATGTCTTTACGGAGACGAGCAAAATCAATCATACGATAGCGGCGCTTATGTCCACCACCGATGTGGCGCATAGTAATCGCACCCGTGTTGTTACGAGCTCCAGCTTTTTTTAGTGGCGCCGTCAATGATTTCTCTGGGCGATCTTTTGTGATCTCAGAAAAGTCGAAGCCAGTCATGCCTCTTCGACCGTGAGAGTATGGCTTAAAAAACTTGATACCCATTATTATGCTCCCTCAAACAGAGCGATTTTTTCGCCCGGAACAAGTTTAACCAATGCTTTTTTCCAGTAAGGGATTTTGCTAAGACCAAACTTCGTTCTTTTAGCATGCCCACGGCAGACAACTGTATTTACAGAGTCGACTTTTACACGGAAAGATTTTTCGATAGCTTGCTTGATCGCCGTTTTGTCAGCAGACAATTCAACTTCAAACACATAAACGCCACCGGCATTGTGAATTGTGTTTTTCTCAGTGATAAGAGGTTTTACGATGAGACTCATTATTCGCCCCCACATCTCTCAACCAATTTTGCAATTGATTGCTTAGTGATGATGGCCGCGTCCATTCTCAAAAGATCATAAACGTTAACACCAACAACTGGCTGATATTTAAACTTTGGCAAATTGCGAGATGCACGCGTGAACATTGCATCTGCAGTAGAGTCAACCATAACTGCCTTTGAAAGACCAAGGCCCGTCAAACGTTTTGCCAACTCTTTAGTTTTTCCGTCTTTCGATTCCATTGAGTCGACAACGAACAACTTACCTTCTTTATTCAAATGAGAAAGAGCCATTCTTAAGCCAAGCCTTCTCATTTTTTTAGGAAGTGGATAGTCATATTTACGTGGAGATGGACCGAATAGTTTTGCTCCACCTGGCATTAGAGGAGAACGGCTCGAACCTTGACGAGCGTTACCCGTACCCTTTTGTTTGAATGGCTTTTTACCACCACCACTAACAAAAGCACGAGTTTTAACGTTGTGAGTACCAGAGCGCCGACTAGCTAATTGCCATCGTACGATTTGGTGAAGAACTTCTTTTTTAACGGGCGTTTCGAAAACGTCCGCAGGAAGATCTACTGTTCCGACTTTTTCTTTTTTCCAGTTAATTACATTTACTGATGCCATATTACTGCCCCATCAATCGAACTAATGAGTTGCGAGATCCAGGAACAGCTCCCTTAACCAGAATTGCATTTTGCTTTGGAAGAACATCTACAACTTGAATGTTTTTAACAGTGATTGTTTCGACACCCCAGTGACCTGGGAACTTTTTGCCCGGCATAACCCGTCCTGGCCATGTTCTGTTTCCAGAAGATCCTGGACGACGATGAAATTTAGATCCGTGAGCGTCAGGGCCCCCGGCCAAGTTCCAACGTTTCATTGCACCCGCAAAACCGTGACCTTTAGAGACTCCAGTCAAACTGATCATTTGACCTTTTTCCAAAGAAGAAATCGAAACGCGGCTACCGAGAGCTAAGCCCTCGGGCAATGCCTGGCGAACTTCTCTCACAAATTGGAAGCCTGTTTCAGCGCCACACTTTTTGAAATGGCCCTTTTCAGAGACATCTGTGTTTTTGTCTTTTTTCGGAGAGCACGCAACTTGAATTGCTTCGTAGCCATCGTTCTCTTTTGTTTTGATTTGAGAAACAACCCAAGGATCAAAACGAAGAACCGTAACAGGCACTGCTTCGCCGTTTTCATTATAAACCGTTGTCATTCCCTCTTTGAACGCAAACACGCTCGTGAGTTTAACTTCGGCACTAGAAGATGAAGATGCCTTTTCGGCAACGCTTGATTCGCTCACACTTTACTCCTATCAGATCGCTGACAGTTTAATTTCTACATCTACCCCAGCAGAGAGGTCGAGTTTCATGAGCTGATCGACAGTCTGCTGTGTGGGCTCCAAAATATCTAACATGCGCTTATGAGTTCTTACCTCAAACTGCTCACGAGATTTCTTGTCCACGTGGGGAGAGCGGAGAACAGTATAACGGTTGATTCTAGTTGGCAAGGGAATTGGTCCTGCAACTCGAGCACCTGTGCGGCGAGCTGTTTCGACGATTTCCTTAGTCGACTGATCAAGCAATTTATGATCGAACGCTTTTAAGCGAATACGAATTTTTTGGCTTTGCATAGATGCAACACCCTTCTCTTTCAAAAGCTTCCCTTTTGGGGAATTCTTATCGTTAGCTAACTACATGTAAGCATTCAGCTTTTGGCTGATGCGAAAGAATTCTTAGATAATTTAAAGAATTTTTTCAGCGCTTAAGTCGGCCAATATGCACTTATGTACGAAATGATGTCAAATCAAAATCGAGAGAATTTTTGAGCGAAATTCATAGTTTAAATTTCTTGTTCGAAAGGTCCAGTGGCAGATTTCCGGAGATTAAGAAAATCTAAAATCGACCCAATTTAGTGAGCACTTCCTCTACCGTTTTTGGCGGCATGGTTGCGTATTCCTTCAATTCCA
>JBFWYS010000506.1:0-3179 GCA_050186175.1 Pseudobdellovibrionaceae bacterium | reverse complement strand
GGTATCAACCGGAAGCAATCTTGGGTCATTATAGTTGTCTAACAAGAAAGATCCTGTGTCTGCGGAAAAGTCGTCTTCGTCACTCACAATAATGATTGCTAAAAATGCATCTTCGCGGCGAAAGTCTGAATTCTCAGAGTATTCCAAAGCAGCTTTAAAGCTTTGGAACGCGCGTTCGTCTCCAGAGCCACTTGTTCCTTGAAGAATATTAGTGATAAAAACATTGTTCAAATCAGGAGTCTCGTTTGACATCACGCGAACCCCAGAACCTGTTGGCTGTGTGATATCACCATCGCGGAATCGGACGAGGGCGGTGTTTCCGTTATACTGAGCTCGATAGGCATCAGAGGTTGTTACAGCCATGCGGAAATCATAGTTAAGACCTTGGAAGCGCTCGATGAAGCTTTGAAAACTGCTAGCCAAATTTGATTGCGATGTTTCCATGGAGCCGGAGTTATCGACAACCCAAAGGATATCAACTTTACGTTGAACCACTAACGGAGATTGTTGAAACACGGCATCGTCTGCTAACAGCGAAAAAGATCGCGCAGACTTTTCACAGCCCATTCCTAGGCATGCAACCAACATCAATGTGGCGCTTGTGAATTTATTCATATCCTGACTCCTCTCGGGTTCTTTTGCATCATGCAATTCATGCTTTAGTGACGTACCGTGATGTCGCAAAAGTACAGGATATGGGAAAAAAGCTCTGAACTCCGTTTCAGATTAAATTTCAAGAAATAAAAAAGCAAAAAAGCTAAGTCCGTGATCTCATAAAAGTTTTTGCGGAGACGCCTTTTGAGACGGTGATAACCTTCGAAAAATACGAGGGAATCCGTGAGACAGTGAAAAAGACACTCGAAAATAATAAATAGTCAGTTGCTGAAGTTTTTGACGGAATTCCCTAAATTACGAACGCATTTGTTTATGATCTCAAATGAATTTTGAATTTTTTGTCGAAGGAGTTTTCACGCAAACCGCAAATAATGAATCCGACAGGAGATTTTAGAAGGGACAGAGGGACAGTCGGGCCAGGGCGGGTCCTCTCCAAGGTTCAATTGGAAAAGAGAACTCCTGTTTAGAAATGGCAATGCCGCCTGGTCAATATCCAAAGAAGCCTGACGGAATCGAAGGAGTTCCAATGCTACTCACTCCACCGTAAAAACTCCTGAGAATGAATCATCTTGTGATGACCAGAACAAAGCAGAGTTAGATTTTCTAGTTCATCTCCGCCACCTTGTGACGCTTGAACAATATGATGAACGTCTAAGTATCTTCTCTGAGAACAACGTTTGCCGTCTGAATCTGAGTGAGCACACTGTGAGTTATATTTCAATTGAACCAAGTGCTTCATCGAAGCCTTCAAAGGCTTTCTAATTTTTGACGCGCGCATTTTGGTACCAGTGCCTGGGCCCAATACTGTTCGGTTAAGGTCACCAAATACCTCTTTTCTTTTTGTATCGCTCAGTGCATCTGTTCTTTCTTGAACCTATCCAAGTGCTCATTGGCTGTTTTGAGATCCTTGCATTTTTTCTTCCTGGCTGATGCACAAAAGTTATCGCTTTAATACTTTCCATTATAACCTTAGCCCATCGCCTAATTCCTTTTATTTTAGCTCGCACAAAAAAATGGATGTTTACTGACACACACTCTAGAGCATTTTTAAAGTTGATTCGCCTTCGATCATTTTGATCTGGCAAATTTTGCGAAGCTCTCCAAGCAAGCATCAATGTCATAGATAAAACAAATAGATTGGCCCATATCTCCTGCAGCACCCCGTTTAAAGTTTTTGCATGAAAGTTTTCTAAGCTCATCAATTCTTTAACCCGGTAATAACTGGTTTCAATTTTCCATCTTTTTAAATAAGTTTTTCTGATTTCTTTGGTTTTAAATTTTTTCGTATCAAGCAGGTTTGTCACAAGCACCAATGGACGTCCTTTGTAGTCGTTTCTTCCTCTGATAAGTCTTACTTGTAGTGCTTTGTCATTTTGATTTAATTCCACTACGCTTTCCTTCTTGCCACTTTCTACAAACTCCCTTACCTCGTGCGACAAAGCTCCTGCAGATCTCGCACGACAGATAAATTTTATCCCCCTTTCATTTAAACTTTTCCACGTTTCAAACCCCTCAAAACCGCGATCTAAAAGCAAAAGATCATTGTCTCTGAAGCTCTCACTTAACTTAATTAATGCCGCTCGCTCTGATCCGTATTCCTCGCTAATGCTGGCGCTTCTCACAACTCCCGTTAACACGTTCGTTGCACACACCAATAGCCCCTTTGGATAGTGTGTGTTGTTGTTGGCTACAAATTTTTTTAAAACTTCTTTCGCGTGAGGCAATGTAATACGCGAGCCATCAACTGCAAACACTCTTAGTCCATTCCATCTCTCTTCTGGAGCTTTTTCATTTAATCGCTCAAGTAAATAGATGAACGCTTCAAAACTTAATTTACTTCTTGCTTCCGTAATTGACGAACGCCTTGCCGTGGCTTCCGTGAGATCTTGCCTCGCAAAATACTGCTGAGAGCTAATGTCGTAACCACTGCGATTTCTGTTGGCTGCAAAAGAACAGATAAGGCCTATGAGATCCGTGAGATTTAACTTTCGATTGCGCGTAAAAGACTTTTCGCTTTGAGCGAAAAATTGCAATTCATCCTTGAATTTTTCTATAAATGAACAATAATATAATGGCAGTGCTGCGCCGCGGACGAGTCATAGGAAACCTCCGTGGTAAAAAATTTAAGCCTTGTTCGAGCAAGGCTTTTTTATTTTCTTCAATACCTTTCTAAATAGCAACTTCTTCTTAACCGAACAGTATTGGGCCCAGGCCTTACTCCGGAAATGCACGCGTCAAAAAATAGAAGGCCTTTGAAGGCTGCAGTTAGGCATTCAGTACATTTAAAATATAACTCACAGTGTGCTCACACAGATTCAAACGGCAAACGTTGTTCTCAAAGAAGACATTTAGATGTTCATCATATTAAACAGGTGTCGCAAGGTGGTGGAGATAAATTAGAAAATCTAACCCTGCTTTGTTCTGGTCATCATAAGATGATTCATTTCTTACAATCGCTACAATGAGTGAGGAGAAACGGGTTACTTCAGTTGAATGCCAATCGGTCAAAAGCATGCCTTTCTTTGGATGGCTCAACGATGTGAACAACAAAGAAAACTTCTACA
>JBFWYS010000505.1:0-3187 GCA_050186175.1 Pseudobdellovibrionaceae bacterium | reverse complement strand
TGGCAAAGGGACTCCGATCGTGCGTCCCAAGTATCTCTATAAGCCGCGCGGATAGCCTGGATTTTTTCCTGGATCCTTATTTTCGCTAATCAACAGTCTCAGCCATTGCAAACAGGGTTAAAATCCCATATTTTGATCGTTTTATCGCAGGAACCAGAAAAGAGCATCCCATCTTGTACCGTTAGGCACATGACCATCTCTTGATGTCCATTTAAGGTGTAGAGCTCTGTACCGCTTTCAATGTCCCATATTTTGATCGTACTATCCCAGGAACCAGAAAAGAGCATCCCATTTTTTACCTTTAGACAAGAGGCCTGTTTTTGATGTCCACTTAAGGTATGTAGCTCTTTACCGCTTGTAATGTCCCAGATTATGATCGTAGTATCTGCGCAACTAGAAAAGAGCTTTCCATCATTTACTGTTAGGGAATGGATAGAGTCCTGATGTCCAGCTAAGGTATAGAGCTCCTTACCGCTTGCAATGTCCCAGATTTTGATCGTTTTATCCCAGGAACCAGAAAAGAGCTTTCCATCATTTACTGTTAGGCAACTGACAATGTCTTGATGTCCACTTAAGGTCTGGAGCTCTGTACGGCTTGTAATGTCCCAGACTTTGATCGTATGATCAAAGGAACCAGAAAAGAGCATCCCATCTTTTACCTCTAGGCAACTGACGATGTCTTGATGTCCTCTTAAGGTGTGTAGCTCTTCACCGCTTGCAATGTCCCAGATTTTGATCGTTTCATCTACAGAACCAGAAAAGAGCTTCCCATCATTTACTGTTAGGGAACGGATAGAGTCTTGATGTCCACTTAAGGTATGGAGCTCAATACCTTTCGCAATGTCCCAGATTTTGATCGTATTATTATCAGAACCAGAAAAGAGCATCCCATCATTTACTGTTAGGCAACGGATAGGGGCTTGATGTCCCTCTAGGGTGCGTAGCTGATATGTTTCTGCTCGCATATTATGATCTATGAATTTTAAGTTTCGATAAAGAGGCAATGGCTGTGGTGAAGCCGTTGGAAAAGAGGAAGGAAAATGAGAGGCCAATAGGTTGAACCACGCCGGAAAGTTGTTGTCAAAGATGGTCACAAAAAAATGTTTGCTGGCTAATGAAAGCGCATGGAGGTCGCTCAGCTTGTTGATACGCTTGCTGCATTCATAAATGAAATCCTCTTCCCAGTATTTAACCATTTGTGTGGTGTTTACCATAGTTGTGATGTCTCCATTTTGGCTGCTTACTTGTAGAACTGATGACATAAATCCCCCTTTGGATATTTTTTATGATTATAAAAAACAAAAAATGATAGTAGAATGTTTGTTTTTATTTAAATAAAAATCACATTCAAATCGTGTTGGTGATTAGAGATTTTTAGCGTTGAAGAGCCTATCTCAATAAAATTTTCACCCATTCCATGATCAGAGCCAGCTGAGTCATTGCATTCCATATTTCCCATCTTCTTTCCCATCGAATCATTAAGCGCCTGTATTTTCTCTTAATCCAAGAATGTGTTCTTTTTACTACCTACCGGATTGGCTTTAGCCCAAATTCCGTTGCAACTTCTTTTATTGTAGGGGCCCCCCTTCACATTCTTTCTCCACGGAATCAGCGGAAAAAAGCCTCGATTCAATGACTCATGTCTAAGTTCAGCGCTGTCATATCCCTTGTCGGCTTCTACAACTATCATTTCTCGTTGTCCTGACAGCCCTTTTACTCGTTCAATAAGCTCTAACAGCTCTTTCCTTTCGTTTCCATTCGCACCAGTCGAGGTCATTGCCAAACACGATCCCTTCGCATCGACGAGTAAATGGAGCAGAGAACCTTTACCTTTATAACCGTGAGTTACTTCAGTTCCTCCTCCTGGCGCAGGGGGAAAAAGAACCGTCCCCAATGAGGCGATTCCAATCAATTTTCCCCTCCGTTGCAGCCCTTTTTAGAAGGCCAGTTAACACTCGATCAAATACTCCAGCTTTCTGCCAAAACATAAGCCATTGATGAGCTGTAGCTCTGTGTGCATATCTTGAATCCTTGGGTCAGTCTTCCCAACGACATCCATGGGTGAGAATAAATAAAATTGAGTTCCAAACACGTTTAAGATTGGTTCTCGGTTTTCCACGCGCTTTGGGTGGAGACCAACTCATAAGTTCTTGGATAAGAATCCACTGACTTTCGTTAAGTTCTTGAAATTGAGACATGATGTTCCTCAGAAAATCGGAGCATTATGCCACAAATAAATTTATTGAGATAGGTTCAAAGAGTTTTATTGAGAAACAGCAGGCAGCTTTACTGGTCTTCTTTAATTGTTTATTATCAGTAATCTTAGGCTAAAAAGTGAGTTAATTATGTATAACCATCTGGTTTTCGGCTTCGGACACGCCGTCCTGCGTGTAGAAGATCCTCGAGCAACAGTCCAATACAACTTTGTCAAGAAGCATTACGCCAAGCATCCATTGGTTAAGATCGCCTTGCACTTAAGGAAAGAAGGCTCCAAAGTATTAGCTGAAAATCCCAAAATCTCCGATCCCCATCCCAATGTGGACGCCATTTCCGGCACGATGCTGACAGCTGCAGGCTTTTCCTATTCTGAGTATTACACCCTCTTATTCGGTCTTGCCCGCTCTGTCGGGATCTCTATCCAGCCCGTCTGCGACCGTTTGGAAGCAAGGGATGGCAAAGGGACTCCGATCGTCCGGCCCAAGTATCTCTATAAGCCGCGCGGATAGCCTGACGCAACAAAGCGTCCGCCCTCGACTCTATATTTCGTTTTAAGGCGATGCGAACTTCCGCAACGATCTTCCCTTAAGAAAGAATATGGGAAAGGATATGAAGCCGGATCAACTTTGTAAATGCAAAAGTTCCTAAGAGATTTGTCTTAAAGTTAGCCGGCGCTAGCATTAAAACTGAGGGTAAAATCCCAAATTTTGATCGTATTATCATAGGAACCAGAAATGAGCATCCCATCTTTTACCGTTAGGCAAGAAACCCAGCCTTGATGGCCATTTAAGGTGTGGAGCTCTGTACCGGTTGCAATGTCCCAGATTTTGACCGTTCTATCCGCGGAACCAGAAAAGAGCATCCCATCTTTTGCTGGTTGGCAAGTGAGGTAGTGTTGATGGCTAGCTATGGTGTGGAGCTCTGTTCCGCTTGCAATATCCCAAATTTTGTTTGTGTTTTCTTTGGAACC
>JBFWYS010000504.1:0-3187 GCA_050186175.1 Pseudobdellovibrionaceae bacterium | reverse complement strand
GATCGAACTGCAGGAAAAAGCTTTGGAAAGGATGGCTCCTGGAGGATTGCCGATGACGACCTTGTCGACTTCAATTTTTCCCCATCTTAACTTCATATCATCGATCTCAACGGAGACTTTGAGTTTTTTAGACAAGTGGTCTGCAGCCATATCAGGGACCCGGGACCATACGATAAAGCCAATGATAATGGCCGCTAGGATGATGACGATGATGATTCCTGTTAATGTCGAAAATAAGGTCTTCATGCGTGGTCCTTCAGAATTAATATCTCTTTATTGCTCAAAATAGTAAAAAAAAGTTTTTACATGCAAGAAAAGAAAAAAGGCGCTCTGTTTTACAGAGCGCCTTTATATAAACGCTTATTTTAAGACAGCGTTTAGTAGTCAGCTCCTGCGCCAGCAGGAGTTGCCTTTTCTTCCGCTTCTTCAGAAATGATCGCTTCGGTTGTCAGCAACAGGGCTGCAATCGATGCGGAGAGTTCGATGGAAAGGCGGGTCACCTTGGTCGGATCGACGATTCCCATCGACAGCATGTTTCCGAATACATCATTCAAAGCGTCCCATCCTTCCAAGCTGCCCATCGAGCCAACTTTTTGAACGATGATAGAACCTTCTTTGCCAGCGTTTTCTGCGATTTGGCGCAGTGGGTAGCTGATCGCTTTGATGATGATCTCAATGCCCACTTTTATGTCGCCAGCAACGGTTGCTGCGAGCTTTTCCAGGACAGGGATCGTGCGGATCAGCGCAACGCCGCCGCCAGGAAGGATCCCTTCCTCAACAGCTGCTTTTGTCGCATGGACTGCGTCGTCGACGCGGTCTTTTTTCTCTTTCATTTCCACTTCAGTCGCAGCTCCGACGCGGATGATTCCGACGCCGCCGGCAAGCTTCGCAAGGCGCTCTTGGAGCTTTTCCTTGTCGTAGTCTGATGTGGACTCTTGGATTTGACGCTTGAGGAGGGCAATCCTTTCCGCAATCTCTTTTTTATCGCCAGCCCCTTCGACAAGGGTAGTGTCTTCTTTGCCGACCACAGCTTTTTTCACGCGGCCGAGCATGTCGATCGTGACGCTTTCGAGCCTGATGCCGAGCTCTTCGCTGACGAGTTGTCCGCCAGTGAGGATCGCCAGGTCTTCCAGCATTGATTTGCGGCGGTCGCCGAAGCCAGGCGCCTTGACAGCGCAGACTTTAAGGCCCGCTCTTAAACGGTTGACGACGAGTGTTGCCAATGCCTCGCCTTCGAC
The DNA here is from genome assembly GCA_050186175.1 of Pseudobdellovibrionaceae bacterium. Lineage (GTDB taxonomy): Bacteria > Bdellovibrionota > Bdellovibrionia > Bdellovibrionales > Bdellovibrionaceae > JBFWYS01. The sequence goes on along the minus strand of JBFWYS010000504.1, from coordinate 1,949 downwards.
ATCTTCAGCGATGATGAGCAGGGGGCGGCCTGTTTCCGCGACAGCTTGCAGGATCGGGAGGAATTCTTTGATCGCAGCAATTTTCTTGTCGTAAAGCAGGATAAAGGTGTCTTCGAATACGCATTCTTGCGCTTCAGGATTGGTCATGAAGTAAGCAGAGACGTAGCCGCGGTCGAAGTTCATCCCTTCAACGACGTCCAGCGTGGTCTCGAAGCCTTTGCCTTCTTCGACGGTGATCGTCCCATCTTTGCCGACCCGCTCCATGGCCTTCGCGATGATCTCGCCGATTTCTGTGTCGCCGTTTGCTGAGATTGTCGCAACTTGGGCAATTTCTTTTCTGTCTTGGATTGGTTTGCTGAGCGTCTTCAGTTCGCTAGTGATCGTCTTGACAGCAAGCTCAATCCCTTTTTTGATCTCCATAGGGTTGGCGCCGGCAGCGACGTTGCGCAAGCCTTCGCTGTAGATCGCTTCTGCAAGCACAGTAGCTGTCGTTGTTCCATCTCCAGCTTTGTCGGCAGTCTTGCTGGCGACCTCTTTGACCATTTGGGCGCCCATGTTCTCGTGCTTGTCTTCAAGCTCGATCTCCTTAGCAACGGTAACGCCGTCTTTTGTGATCTGCGGAGCGCCGTAGGATTTGTCGATGACGACATTGCGGCCCTTAGGACCCAGCGTCACTTTTACAGCGGAGGCTAACGTGCGCACTCCCTTTAAAATCTTTTGCCGGGCTTCTTCTTTAAACTTAATGTTCTTAGCTGCCATTGGTGTAACTCCTTAAAATATAAATAACTGTTAGTTGATGATTGCAATGATATCGTCAGCGCGCAGAATAACGAAATCTTCATCATCGATCGTCACTTCTTGGCCAGAGTATTTATCCATTAAAATGTTGTCGCCGATGCTGACGGGGATAGGGATCAACTTACCATCGGAGGTTGTCGTCCCGGTGCCGATCGCAACGACTTTTGCAGTTTCTTGCTTTTTCTTAGCTGTGTCGGGGAGGATGATCCCGCCTTTAAGAGTCTCTTCTTGCTCTAGGCGTTGGACGAGGACGCGGTTTCCGAGGGGTTTCAAGGTCGTTTTTTTGGTGGTTTGCTGTGACATGGTTTCATCTCCTTATTTTATGTTAGAAGAAGTAAAAGCATAATGCTTTCGGGGTTTAAAATACTAATCCGAATTTTAGACAGCAGGGGGATTTTTTTGCAATGAAATTTAGCAGTCTCGGTTGAAGATTGCTAATTCTTGTAAAAACAAATTTGAATTTTGCGAAATCTTAGAGTCGTTGATATTTTTTTATTCATGTTTTTAGCCTTCGATTTTTCCGCAATGGCTTGACATCTGCAGCCAAATCCACAATGATTGGGCAGTACAAGTTAAGAATTTTGGAGGAAGAGATGAGCGCAGCTGAAATACTCGAACCTGAAGAGAGGACCCGCAATCGAGAGGAAATTCCTGTTGAAGACAGATGGGACGTCGAAGCTCTTTATCCTTCCTGGGAGAGTTGGGAAGAGGGGATGAAGCTGTGGGGGAGGGAAAAGAGCGAGCCCCATTGGCCAGAAATTGCACCTTTTCGAAGCCAATGGAGCCAAAGCCCCGTCAAGCTGCGTGAATTGATCGAACTGCTGCTAACGATCGACCGGGAGCTGACCAAGCTGTATACCTACGCCCATCTAAGGCATGACGAGGATGTCGGCAATGATGCTGCCAAAGGGGCCTATTCGAGGATCATGTCGCTGTTGTACAGCTTTCGGCAGGAGACTGCGTGGGTGGAACCTGAGATCCTGCAGATGTCTGATGATAAGTTAAAACAGCTTATCGATGACCCGGCTCTTGCCCCGTATAAGCTGCACCTTGAAAAAATCGTGCGGCAGAAACCTCATACACTGTCAGCGCAAGAAGAAGAACTGCTAGCCCTTTGCGGCAACTCCTTGGAAACCGCTCAAAAGGCATTT
>JBFWYS010000503.1:0-3190 GCA_050186175.1 Pseudobdellovibrionaceae bacterium | reverse complement strand
TCTCACTTTTTTAGGGGGAACGACTTTTGTGAATCCTCACCTCACACTCGCTTATAAACTCCTGGACAACGCGCCTGTGCGCCTGGATCGCGTGCGCAATGAGCTTCCACATTTTCCTGAAGCGACTCTGCCTCATCCTCATACAATGAAGCTTGGTGAGTTTATGACTCACGCAGGACTTTACGGGAAAATCACTGTAGCTAAATTTTTGAAAACTGGATTTTCGCGAATTGGCGATCCTGTAATTAAAGATTTTGTTGGTAAAGGGATGCCAAAAGCTCTCGTTGAAAAACCTTTAACGGGTCTTAAAGAAGACGATTTCAAAAAAATCTTCCAGGCGGTTCAAGAAACAGAGCTAATGGCTCCGAGCACTCGTTCTGTTTTGACGGTCGGAGAAGAAGCCCTTTCAAAAAGCATTCAAAGAGTGGGTGAAGTTGATTTTTTCTCCGTTGTGACCCGTAAACCAAGAATTTGCGATTACAAGCCAATCGTTGTTGAGGTCGCGCTGGCGCGTCTTTTAAACAGGGGCGACACCGACGCTCCAATTCAGCTGTTGCGATTTGCAAACCGAGTTCCCCTTCAGTTCGACAAAGGAGCGTGTGCAATCACGGCAGCAATCGAATCCGTAAATTGGAAATCTTATGGACTTGGGCAGCCTAAAGACAGCTTGCCACTCGGTCCTTATATTTTTGCGATCAGCGTGGTTTCTCCTTTTATTAAATTTAAGAATGCCTCCAAGGAAACGATCGATGCTTCTGATGAACTCGTTGAAGAGATTCGGCGAGCGGCGATGCAGGCGGGGCAAAAACTGTCTCGTTTCATTCGTCGTGAGACGAAAGAAGCAGATCTTGAGAGAAAGTTGGCGCACATCGAACAATTTGGTCCGATCTTAGTAGAGGGATTGGTTCGCATTGTTGGAGCCAATGAAGCTCGTAAGAAAAGGGCTTCTGATGGACTTCGTAAACTTTTAGGGCGTGACTCTGCGGAGGCGACTCGTGAGCTTGAAGAGGCAGACACGAAATTACAGGCGCACAAGAAGAAGGCTGGACTTCTGAGCGATGAAGAGACGGCTGAAAGCTCAGACGATGTTGACATTATTGATGCAGAAAGTATTCATGAAAAAGCAGAGGCTTCTGCTGGAACTAAGAAAAAGGCGACGACAGGTAAAGACGCCGCTGCGCCTAAGACAACTGCAAAAGCCGCAGACATACCTAAAACTACTGCAAAGGCTGCGGATGTGAAGACGACAGGTAAAAAAACAGATAAATCCGGCACAAAGAAAAAATCTTAAGGAATAGACCATGGCAAAAATGATTCAAATTCGAAAACTGACAAAAGATATTCCTAAAGAAGCTATGATTTTAGCCGATCAAATGCTCAAGGATTTGGAAAATTCAAAGCGACCTGTTTTGGAAGCTGTAAAGTGTGCGCTCGATAATTCGCTTTATAACTCCAACCGTGGGTACCTTACGCCAGGTGATAAAAAAGTTCGTACTGAGCTGAATGTTTCTTCAGTTCAAAAACTAGCGCGTGTTGTGTTTATGCTCGAGATTCTTCTTCGAAATTTGGATATCGGCGCCGTTAATACAAAAAGAGAGTTGTACTACGTTTCTAAAGGTATGATTAAAAGTAATAAAGAGATGAAGCCTTTGGATTTCGAAGATCAAACTGAGAGTGATGATATTATCGACTTTATCGGAGATATGCTCGAGGTTTATCGTGAGGAACTGAATTGTTTTGCCAATGACCGAGGGGGGCAGACTTACTCTCAACAATTGGTTGTAACCGAGACAATGCCGGATGGAGAAATCGCGACGGTTGATCTTTCAACTCTTGGAACATCACCGTTTCAGCCAAAGAATAAACCTCAAAGTTTAAAACTCAAAGCCCGTAAAAAAATTGATTTCTGCCTGATTGTAGAATCAGAAGGTACGGCCAACACACTCGTTTCAATGGGTTTTACAAAGAGAAACAACTGCATCTTGATGGGTGCTCAAGGGGTTCCGTCTAATGGTGTGCGTGGTTGGTGTAAATTAATTCAAGATCAGCTGGGTGTTCCGATGTACTTTTTCGGAGATCTGGATGCCTACACTCTACAAAATATCTTTAGGACTTTGAAGGCGGGATCCGCTGCGAGTTTGATTCGAAATGCTGACTTCTCTGCACCTGACGTAAGATTTTTGGGGGTCTTACCTGAAGACGTAAAAAAATGGGACCTGCCTTTTTATAAAGTAAAAGAAAGTGATCCCGCTGAAGCACGTGCACTTAAAAAGGCGAATGATGCCCTCGAGAACGACCCCTTCTTCCAGGATAAAAAGAATAAGAGATTAGCTGAGATCTTAAACTGGCTGATTAAGGAGAAGGTCCGTTGCGAACAACAGGCTTATTATTCCGTGAATCCAAGAGATCCGATCTTTATGGAAAAAATTATTCTCGAAAAAATTAAGTCCGGAGCTTATGTCTAAGCTCTTTCTTCTTTTGAGCGCTTTGTGGCTTGTAGGTTGTGCATCCGCGCCGGAGGCGCCTCCAGATTTGCGCGAAGAGGATCAAACCACACAGAGTGCTCGAGTGGTGGAAGTTTCTACTCCGATGGTTGTGGAAACAGGCCCTATTGAATCGGAAAACATGAACGATCCCGTTCCTGTGGCGAACAGTCAATTTTTTAAAGCAACGGTTGTAAGTCCGCACTGGAATTCAGCGCTTACCGAAGCGGCAAAATTTTTGCCTGTTGGCTACGAAATTGAAATTGGCGAGGTTAAGCAAGTAGAGCTTGATGGAAAGTATGATCAACTGATTGTGGCTTTGATGGCTCGCAGGTCGAAACCTTGTACTCCAGATATAAATCCTTGTGAGCTAAAAAAATCATTTGGGCTTTTACATGCGGCCTTGGTTATCGCTGAAAATTCTCCGGTCATTGTGGACTGGGTAAAATACGTTCCAGGTGCTGAGTTCAATACTGCTTCTGAAAAACCCGCAGATATTTCCTCTTCTGAGTCGATTCCAATCTCCGAGAAAAAAGAGGACTAGAGAGCTTCGCATATTGAATTGTTACTTTTTCTTAAATAAACCCTTGGTGTTTTTGAAGAAAACTACACTTTATCTCTGGGGCTACGGTGTTTTCAACACAAAACAAATTTTTTTGCTCTTTTAGATTTTCTTAATGTAGTTTTATTTTGGAGGCGGAGTTCTC
>JBFWYS010000502.1:0-3201 GCA_050186175.1 Pseudobdellovibrionaceae bacterium | reverse complement strand
GTTCCGGATGCTGCAAGTGGGTGGCCAACGGCAATTGCCCCACCATTAACATTTGTCTTCTCGATGTTGAGTTTCAATTCTTTTTCAACAGCCAAGTACTGAGCTGCAAAAGCCTCATTGACCTCGACTAGATCCATTTGCTCCAAAGTCATTCCCGCTTTTGCCAAAGCTTGTCTTGATGCACCTGCGGGACCAATTCCCATGACCGAAGGCTCGCAACCGACAGAGGCATACGAAATAATTTTTGCCATCGGCTTCAGACCCAACTTCTTCGCATTGCTTTCAGTTGTAAGAAGAGAGCAAGCAGCGCCATCAACGATTCCAGATGCCGTCGCTGCTGTAACAAGACCGTCTTTTTTGAAAAGAGGTTTTAGAGTTTTGATTTTATCTAAACCAGTTTCGGGCTTTGGATGTTCATCTCTATCAACAGTGAGTGGACCTTTTTTAGATTCCACAGTGAATGGCGTAATTTCTTCTTTAAAAATTCCTTTATCAAAAGCTGTTTTGTAACGCTGTTGAGTTTTATAAGAATATTCATCGCACTGCTCGCGAGTGATCTGATATTTCTCACCCAAATTTTCTGCGGTGATCGCCATCGGAGTTTTTGCGTAGGCATCGGTGAGTGCAGAAGTCATGTAGTCTTCAAGTTCGCCAGGGCCCATTCGCATTCCGCCAAAACGAACGTTGCGAATCACGTAAGGAATCTGCGACATCTGTTCAGTTCCTCCTGCAAGAACCATTTGTGCTTCGCCGGTCAGGAGCATCTGGGCCGCATTGACCCACGCCTGAAACCCACTTCCACAGAGACGGTTGACGGCATAAGCCGGCACGTGCACGGGAATCCCGCATTTGAGACCGACATGCCGAGGCAAGTAAGCGGCATCGCTTCCGGATTGAACTACGTTTCCAATCACGACGTGATCAACGAGCTCGGGTTTTACATCTGCTTGAGTTAAAGTCGCTTTAGCAGCAGCAACGCAGAGGTCCGTTGCTGATACATCTTTAAGCGATCCGCCAAAAGCACCAAAGGCTGTTCTTTTTCCTGAAATTATAACTATATTTTCCATAGGAACTAAGGGTAATGAAAAGGGAAGTGAGAGTCAAAGGAGAGAGAGCATGAAAGTTTTGGTGTTAGGTTCAGGAGGACGAGAGCACGCACTCGTCAAAGCATTGAATCAATCTCCCTCTGTAACTGAAGTTCACGTAATTCCAGGAAATGCGGGGATGACAAGAGAGGCTCTGTGTCATTCTCTCGACTGGAAAAACACCGAAGAAATTATCAAATTTTGTAATCGGACTGAAATCGACTACGTGATGGTTGGCCCTGAAGATCCACTGGTTGCAGGAATTGGTGATTTGTTAAGAGAGCGAGGCATTCTTGTTGTTGGGCCAAGCCGCGAAGGTGCACAGCTTGAAGGCAGTAAAATTTTTGCAAAAGAATTTATGATAGAAGCCAAAGTGCCAACGGCTCCGTATTTTATCGTTGAATCTGTAGAGCAAACACTCAAGGCCGCAAAAGATTTTCCTGCTCCCTATGTTTTAAAAGCGGATGGATTGGCTGCAGGAAAAGGAGTTTTTATTTGCAAAACTCTTGAAGATCTCAAAGCTGCGGCCACTGATTTGTTTGAGAAAAGAATCTTAGGTGCTGCTGGTTCGCGTGCTTTACTTGAAAAGTTTATGCCGGGTTGGGAATTGAGTTTTTTAGTTTTAACAAACGGATCTAGTTACGAAGTTCTTCCACTTGCACAAGATCACAAAAGACTTTCAGATGGAGATCAAGGGCCTAATACCGGCGGAATGGGAACTGTTGCTCCTTTAAAAATTTCTGCCGGTCTTCGCGAGCAAATTGAAAACCAAATTATCAAACCCTCTGTTCAATTGATGGACCAAAAGAAATTAATTTTTAGAGGAGTGCTCTTTGTCGGGATCATGGTCACTGAACAAGGCGCTCAGGTTCTAGAGTTTAACACTCGTTTCGGAGACCCGGAAACACAAGTCATTCTTCCACTTTTAGAAGGCGACTGGGGACTGGTTCTTCGAGATCTGGCGCGTGGGCATTTACAAAAGTTGCGCTGGAAAAATCTCCATACCTGTTGTGTCGTAATGGCAGCTCCAGGTTATCCTCAGAACTCAAAAAAGGGCGTTGTCATCGACGGACAAATTGAGAGCGAATCAACTTCCAGTTATTTTATTCACGCGGGAACTGCAAGAAATCAGCAAAATGTTTGGACTACAAACGGCGGGCGAGTCCTTGGCGCCGTCGGCTTCGGCTCCTCTCGCAAGGAGGCGATTAGAAACGCCTATATGCAGGCGGCGTGCGTGAAGTGGAACGGCATAGAGATGCGGAAAGATATCGGCGCTCGCTCTGCCCTTGGTGAAGAACCTTGACCTTGGTCTTAGAAAGTTCGTTGAAATTAGGATCTGTGCATATGGATCGAATAATTTTTTTAAAAAGTCTCTTAAAAAGTCATTCTTATTAAAATTTGATTGAGGGTGTTAGTAGAGCTCGATTGATAGTTGAAAACGACTTCTTGAGCTTTTGAGATAGGCTCAGTGACTTCAAAATTGACCAGTGAATGAGCGATCTCGTATTTTAACGAGGCATTCATATAGCCTGAGTATTTGATTAAAGCTTCATTTTGAAATGCGAGCATTTGGAATTTAAATTTATGGGCAATCGAATTTGGCGACTCTTGTATCGTGACATTCGTTTGTGTCGCCTTTTCAACGGATTTAGCCGTTCTTCCCAGGTAAGAATTTTGAACTGCAGGAGTTTTCATAAAATTTGAAAAAGATCGATCTGCAATTTTAGCCGCGATTTTATCGTCAGTCATTTCAGGTGTTAAATCGAGAGGGATGATCTTTTCCACGTCTTTCTCAGTGTAAAAAGTCTCCATATAAGCTTGGTGCGATTGTTCAAAATAAGTGGTGTCAATCCGTGGAGCCAAAGAGGCCCAGCAAAAACTCGGTAACAAAATGCCTAAAAAACTCAAAAAGCATTTCATTACACAATTCAAGAATTGAGTCTGCAAAGTGGATTGTTGCATTCTTTTCCCTCTGTTCAATAGGTTGATCCTTTAATTTTAGCCGCTCATAGGGCCAAAATGTGTCTCAAAACCTACATAAATAGGGGTGAGCAAAAGGCAGACCAGTAACCTTTAATTTTATTGATTTTAAGTGTCTCACTCTGAGAATTGTCAA
>JBFWYS010000501.1:0-3210 GCA_050186175.1 Pseudobdellovibrionaceae bacterium | reverse complement strand
CATCTTTGTCATGATGGAATGAAAACGAAAGCATGCCACCTGGTTTTAGAATCCGATGAGCTTCTTTCCAGCACCCACGCAAAAGGCGATAATACATTTCGTCCGCTTTTGGAGTTCCTGTTTCACTTTCTCCGGGATGGCGAATCTCGTTTACGACTGCCTCGAGAGTTTTGGGGGAAAGAGAAGCGTTAAAAACTTCGGGATACAGTGCCTTAAGAGGCTTGTGCAACCAAACCAAAAAGAAATCTGCCATCTCCGCATAGTTCAAATTGTATCCAAAAGGCGGATCGGTGATGACCAAGTCTTGAGAGCTCGTTTCCATTATTTTTCTTAAGTCTGTAGAGCTTGCACAGAAAAGAGATATCTCAGATTCGCGAATTTTGTCGGCTGAGGGTACTTTAACAGACTTTCTTGCATCCCCCTCGTCAGCCAAACGCAACTCAAAAGGATCTTTCATGTACTCAATGCCAGTTTGAACGTTAGCAATACAGCTCGCGAAGTTTCCGCGCCCTAGATCGCTAAATACGGCATTTTCGACAGTAGTTGATTTTACATGAAAATTACTGTCAGAAAAAAATGGTTCAAGCTTGTCACCACCTGGATTCCAAAAAGCAAACATGCAGTTATGTCTTAAATAATTTTGAAGTGCACCCAAAGCGTGACTTTTTACTTTATTTGTTAGGATATTTTCGGGAGCAGCACTTATCGTTTCGATCAGAAGGGCGTGAATATACGCCTGCCGTTCATTGAACATGTCCAACCATTTATTGTAACCGTGCGCTGGTAGGTTTGTTCGCTGATGAGTAGTGCAACCGACAGGTATTGTCTCCTGGGGCAGCCACTTGTGAAGCTCTTTGCGGTCTTCAAGTTCTTTGAAAGACTTTATGATCTGCTCAATGTTGGCAGCGTCAAAGAAACGACCATTATATGGATATCCTGCTTCGGCGTCTGCTGCGTCATATCCATGGATCATGTAAGGATAGTTAGGTGCCCCGTGTCCAGTTAACTTTATTGAGCCAGAAGGGTCTTGGGTTCTACCGCAACCTCCGCACTGAATGATAAACGATCTCTTTTCTGAATCTGCATTATCACTTCCTGCATTCTTGGATACGAAATTTGAATATTCAAGGCGCTCGGGAACCTGTCCACGAATTTCAGTCAGGCCGAAATGTTCTCCTCGTTCATTCAACCACCTGACCGTGCTCTCATGCGTCGCCCCAGCATAACCACCGAAATAATCTTTTGATTTTGCTGTAATTCCTTTTAGCCATTTTTTCGAAAGCAACAACGAGTGTGAAACTTCCTTCGAAACGGGCTTTCCCTTTTTTTTCTTCTGAGCATCAACCCACTCCGCGTCCTGTTTTTTATTACAATGAGGACATTTCAAAGTTCCAGTTTGAAGATCAATAGCCGCAAAAGGTTCTTCATTTTCTCCAATGACTAAATTAGCCGACGGCGCCATTCTAAATTCGCCCGATTCAATATCAAAGGTATCTCCACACTTGGGGCAGACACAGTTTTTCCAAGCTTTGATTTTAATCGTTTTCTCAGAAACTACAGATGAACGAACTTGTGGCGTCAAATGGCAACAGCCTGGATCAGAGCACATGACATGCTTCATCCAGTAAGTATAAATGACCTCAGCACCGGTCCATTTATAACGATTTCGGTCTAGAGGTGGGACTGAATAAATATCTACATCAATAGCTTTTCCGGTACCGGCGTCAACCCATTGCCCGCGATCCTTTTTCCTTGCTGAATATGCCGAATAGAAAGGGGCGATCTGAGAATGAACATTACTTTTGATATATTCCGCCGCGTTTTCAATTTCCGCCGGATCGACATATGTGGTTTCATTTTTCACAATCCACCAGGCGATTGGATTAAGATCGACACCAGTAACTTTAAATCCGAGTCGCGAGGCTTCGACGACTGTAGTCCCGCCGCCCATAAAGATATCTGCGACCTTTAAGTTCGTGAATTTTTCAGATTTCTGAAGGCTCTTTCTGTACATTAGTCCCCAAGAAGCTTGTGAGGCGTCTTCATTCTTTTTGGGAGCCTGGGTTGCGGCGGCGATTAGAATCTGTCTAAATACGGAAGAACGTCGCCGAGCCCACCATTTGCTCATCATGTAAATCGGCTTTGCCGCACTACTTTCAACAGCAGCAATCTCGTTTACTCGAAGAATGGGAAAGTCAACTTCGAGGCATGTTTTTGGTCTATTGGAGTCTGAGAAATCAACCGTATTGAAACTATATCTATCGGCTTTCTCATCAATGTACGTTTCTGCGGGATGTAGTGATTCCATATCCAAACCTTGAAATAAAGGCTCAGTTGGTTCAGTTCGTTTCTTAGCCACGGGCTGCTCCTTGAACTCGAATAAGTGGCACGGTACACTCCATAAGGCTCAAACCCCCATGAGTGAGTGCTGGAAATCCCTTGTCGCTTGGCCTACGCCGTCCAACTGCGATTCGATAAAGGTCGCCCGATGATGTCGAATACATTTCCAAGGTGGCTGGTGGAATTGTTCGCCCAGCAAACCGCTCCTCTTCCTTGATAGACTTAGCTCGAGTGTGCCCAAGTGTTTTGAGCTCCTTATGCTCATCGTTTTGTGCCATTTGAAATCCGCTTGTATCACAATATCCATGGTCGCTCGTAATCAGGAGTTCGCGACCTCTTGCCAGAAAAGATACAAGAGTTTTGAACCCATCACTATCTACCTGCTCATTGACGTGGTCGATGAATCGATTGAAGGCATCATCAAACTTTCCAAAAACATGGAGAGAGTCGTCAGGCCAACCATGCCAGATAAAGAGATTTTTATCGGCGGGAAGCTTTTTTACGGACTCATCGAATGGAATATTTTTGAACGTATCTACGTATGCATCACCATTAGGAACAAAAAATTTAGCGGGAACAGGTTTTTTTGCGAGTTCAAATCTGCCGTTTACGCCAAGGGCATTAGCATAAATCTCAGTTTCTGAAGGGGCTTCGCTCCCAGCAAAATGAACGTTGGTAGAGAGGCCTAGCTTCTTCAGACCTTCGCAAATTGGACCTACTTCTCGAATGGAAAGAGAATCCAGAATGAGTACCGCTTTTGGACCGACCGTTGAGCTCCAGAATTCCTTTACGAAGGCACTACCCTTAGGAGCACTTGAAAATTGCTCCCATAAATCCCAAGCAGACGAGGACAACATATGATCTATATGT
>JBFWYS010000500.1:0-3224 GCA_050186175.1 Pseudobdellovibrionaceae bacterium | reverse complement strand
AGCATCATGCATGCAGAAATAAAAATTGCTGAAGGCAATATTATGATGTGCGGAAGCCCGGTGCCAACAGCGGGAATCAAAACTCCCAAAGCTCTTAAGGGTATTTGCCAAAGCTTAAATATTCAGGTTGAAGATGTTGATAAACATTTTAAACGGGCCAAGGCAGCAAAAGCAGAAATTTTAGATAAACCACAAGATGGTTACGGGTTTCGACGGTACCAAGCCCGTGATCCGGAAGGACATCTTTGGTATTTTGCGACTCGGTTGGAGGTGTTATGAGTCCATGGGTAGGAAGCATTATTTTTATTTTAGGTGCAATGGCTTCGATCGCAATTCGCATTCCACATGATAAGGTCAGTCAAGATACAAAAATTGTAGAAAGTCGCAAAGGACTTTTAGAAAAATTATTGATAGGCCTCGTAATGATCGGCATGATCTTGTTCCCAGTTCTCTCATTTACGCCGATATTAGCATTTGCTTCTTATGAGCCAAGCTTTCCAATGATTGTGGTTGGATTCTTCTTAATGGTAGCAAGCCTATGGGTGTTTCACCGTTCTCATAAAGATCTCGGAAAAAATTGGTCTGTAAGCCTAGAAGTTCGTGAAGATCATATTCTGGTTACAAATGGAATTTACAAATCGGTTCGTCATCCGATGTATACGTCCATTTTACTTCTGGCTTTAGTGCAGATTTTCCTAATACCAAACTGGGTTGCTGGGCCTGCATTGCTAGTGGCTTTTTCAATTATGTTTTTCTCAAGATTGCATACGGAAGAAAAAATGATGCTAGATAAGTTCGGCGTTCAGTATGAAAACTATCGTCAGCAAACGAAACGAATTATTCCTGGAGTTTGGTAATTATGAAAAAGCTATCGACACGTCAGGTTTGTGAAATGGCGCGCGTTTTTGAAGGAGTTACTGAAAAAGATCACTTTGGAAGTGATGCCTTCGTTGCAAACGGACGAATATTTGCAACCGTTTGGCATGACAAAAATGAAGTGAATCTAATGCTAAATGAAAAACAGCAGAAAGCTTTCCTAGTGCGCGACGACAGTGAAGGTTTTAACGTAATCGAAAATTCATGGGGTAAGAACGCAATCAATGTTCAACTCGAGTGCATAGATGCGAAGGTCTTTACCGAAGCTTTAAAAGAAGCTTGGCTCAATTCTAAAAATAAAAGAGCCTTTTCTCAATCGCCCAATAAAAAACCTTCAAAAAAAACTAGTAGTAAGAAAAAACCAAAATCTAAACGCTGAGAAAGATCCATTTTGAATGCAGAATAAATATGATTTCAAACCTCTTACTGAGGTGTATTTTGAAATCCTTTTCAAGTGGCTTCAGACTCCGCATGTTCTAAAGTGGTGGGATTCGGATGACGGGTGGGAGCAGTTCAGCCATCGTCATGTTCAAATGATTAAAGATCCCCTGGTGTTTCCTCATATCGTTTTTAAAGACGATACCCCAATCGGTTATATCAACTATTGGTTCGTTGAAGAGGATCCTGATTTTAAGCCTCTCTTTCCCGCCAATACTGTAGGTACGGATCAATTTATTGGAGTTCCTAGTCTTTTAGGAAAAGGCATTGGGTCCGAGTTTGTTAGGCAATTTACGGATGAGTTGTTATCAAAGTCTGACATCGGATTGGTCATTACTGATCCCGATTCAAGAAACAGTGCGGCCATTCGTGCTTACGAAAAAGCCGGATTTAAGAAAACTCGTCTGATGAATACATCCGAAGGCGAGATTCAGCTTCTTGAGAAATGTCTAACCGACCATTCTCAAATTAAATAACTTTTCCGAAAGAAACCGCATTCCACTCAGCCACGACTCAGCCAACTGTACTGACAGCGACTGATTTTGGCTGACGGTTTTCCGAAAGCGATGTCGATAAACCTTTGAAACCTTTGGTTTAGGATTTTCGATACTTATAAAATTTTGGGGATTTGTTATTGAAAAAATTGGTCGGGGAGACAGGATTTGAACCTGCGACCCTCTGGTCCCAAACCAGATGCGCTACCAAACTGCGCTACTCCCCGACGCGGATAGAAGGCACGAGATTATTGAAAAAAGGGGGTTCTTGTCAAACCGGACCATAGACAATGCGCTGAGTTGTTTGTTGGGAAGAATATGCTACTCTAAATTTCTATGGATAATTTGCTCAGAAAAATACCTAAGCTCTTTTTGGTTTTGGGAGTTTTAGCCCTCGGCCTGGGACTTTTTATTTTTATGAATCCCTTCCATACGGTTTGTGATTCGCAGATCGAGTTTTTTAGACAATCTCAGGCAGGTCGTCTGTATCCGCTGCAGAAAAAAACTGGAATTCGTAGCCCTAGCATCGGAAAATTTCTTGAAAACTGCAAACTTGCTAACAGCCCTGGCGGTTGCCTCGAGTACTTCATTACTTTGCGAAAGCTTCTTCATGATATCAATGCCGTACCTTCGCAATGCGTGAAAACGATTGCCGATCTGCCTGAAGTTAAATCAGCTTACTTAGGTGGACTCGGTCTAATTGTGCGTTTGGCGTGGGGAGAGGAGCCGCCCGATATGTTTGCAAAAACAGCCTGGCTCGAAACTCCAGATCTTGCATTGTTTTGCGGACTTCAGAATTTAGCTTTTCGTACAATGGAGCAAGAAGAGTGGGCCAATCTTCGAGGTTCCGCAATGCAAAAGCTTCCGGGCATCCAACAATTTAAAGGTAATAGCGAAGAGGTTTGGCAAAGAAGCCTCTTCTCTCTTCGCTGCGAATCTTATCAATAATCTAAATCGTCCATTCCATGCTCTGCCATCGCAGTGATTTTTTCTCAGCTTGTCCGTGTAAATTCAGATCTGGCTCCTCGATCGAGGAAATCTCAAATTGAATGTACGCATCGGTTTCAGCAAGTGGAACCAAAAGCCAGTCCGATGGATTCAATCCGAACTCTTGTAACCCGCAATAAAGCCCCTCAAATGAATTGTTATTCATAAAACCCCCTTCTTGTGAATCGTAAAGGGGCAAATTGCAAAGAAGGCTCCAAAGAAACAAGGCGTGAGAACTCCTTAATATCGAGTTGAGGGCTTCGTGCATCCGAATTTGTCTTGATGCGAGGAATGAGTCTCAGAAAAGAGACCACCTAAAAATAAAAAAGCAGCTTAATACAGCTGCTTTTTTAGACTCTAAACTTTTACTAAAGTAAAAACTAGATTTCGAAAGGTTGTGGAGAAATTGCTTCAGGACGTGAATAAGTG
>JBFWYS010000499.1:0-3205 GCA_050186175.1 Pseudobdellovibrionaceae bacterium | reverse complement strand
CATTTTTTTGGGGACGTCGAGCTTCCGCAGCAGGTCTTTAATTTTGACAAGGGCGTCTCTACGGACGACCATTAGCAAAGTCCCTGTTTTCGGATCAGGAATAAAATGGTCATTACCCACTTCCAGCTCAACGGTCGAGGAGCTGCCAGGCTTTAAAGGCGGAGGAGAGACGACAAGAGGAGGTGTGGGAGCATAACCGTCGGGAGTTTTGAACTGGGGCCCTTGAGAAGAATAATTGAGTTCCGCTTCTTTCTGCCCTTCTGTCGCGGAGGTCAGCAACGAGGCATAGACCTTGTCCAACACTTTCGCGAGATCATCAGGATTACTGTGGCGGCATTGGTACAGATAGATCGTCATCTCGGCAGGATCATGAAGCTGCTCTTCTGTTTCCTTCACAATTTTTTCCGCGCGCTCTACAACCTCTTCCTGTCCGATCAAGACCAACGAGTTTCCTTGCGTAAGCGAGAAAATGCTCAGTCCATCCTGCTCTGCTTTTGCAAAAGGAGGGCGATTTTTTTCGATGGCCTCGCCAAAAAATGAGGTCAGGATCCTCTCCATCTCTTTGACAGGCATTTTTGAGATGGAGATCACGCGCGCCATTTTTCCCGGAGCGTTCTGCCATACAGTCTGATAGAGGTTGATCAGTTTTTGGACCTCTTCTTTTGATGAGACGATCGCGATCTTGGGACCGACCTGATAAATGAACGTCTGTCTGACATCGGCAAACCGTTCAAAGAATTGAAAGGCGCTCTTCACCTGCTCCACCGGAGGGGTGAACACATAAAAGAGGCGGGTGTTATCGGAAATCCAGTTAAGGTCTTCCGGAGAGGAAGCCACATGTTGGATCGCAGAGGGATCTTGTTTTAAGACGTAGAGCTGGCGGGCATACGTGTTGAGCTTTTTTACGCCGACGCCGCTATGGGCCAAAATGATCTCGAGGACATCGCTCCAAGACTCCCGAGGGATCGGGATGTTGGAATGCATGTTCAGTTTCACGCCTGACATTTCCGGGGGAACGATATAGAGGTAGTCGAGCGCACCATACTCCATGATCAATTGAGACAATGTCGTTTCTTCCTGGTCCCAGAGAGCGTACCCTTCTTCATCCTTCTTCGAATCTTGAACGGAAGCCTCGCGCCATTGCATTTCCAAGTTTTGAATTTGCGAGCGGAGCGCATTGGTGTAGTGCAAAAGCTCAAGATACTCTTGCTCGGAAGACTCTTCATTGGGAAGCTTGCCAGCCTTCTCATAACATTGTTTGAGCTCGGAGCGTAAAGAAACGAGCTTTTGGTTGACGTCTCTGATCATCGAATCGAAACTGCCATCCGATTCTCCTTGGCGCGCTGAAGATGCCGCCATTTTTTCTGAAATGGTCTGACCGAAGCCAAGAGGAGCCAAACAGCAAGCGAAGGAAGCAGTAAGATAAAAAAACCGTTTAACCAATTATCGCTCCTTGAGGTGCAAATGGGATCTTCCGCTTTTTCCTAGCTTTTCCCGTTTTGTTCTCCATTTCAATCGGCAGGCAAACATGCTGGACTTGTGTGCGCATTTCATCAAAAAGGCTCCCCTTTAATACCCAACGCCCTTGTTCTTTTTCAAGGGAATCAAATACAAACAGTTCTCCTTTGATCCGGTGATTAAGGCAATTTTCAATCTCTTCCTTTTTCCGCAGGTTGCGCCACCCTGCCCCCGTCTTTAACATCCAATCCCCCTGCCTGAGCACAACCCGTTTTTTTCCAAGCATGCAGCTGACCTGCGAAGCCGTTCTCAAGCGGGGCTGGGCAAGCGTTGTTTCAGCCTTCTGGCTCATCCTTCCAGCGTGCTCGATCGCAAGTTCGATCGAAGCGGGATAAAAGCCCGTTTCATCCCATACTGTCAATTCGACAGACCTAGGAGAGACAGCCTTCACTAAAGCGACCGGCAGCTGAGCGGAAACTTCCGACAGCGGGGCCTCTTGCCATCTCCCCTCTTTCCACATCAAATAATCGCCCGTTGCGACAAAAACGACATAAGATGCAGCTCCTTGGGCAAACTCGACCTTGAACTTCTCCCGCCACCTTCCAAACTCTCCGCCGCCATATTGCTGAATGAGCAGATCATGCCCCCAGCATTTCGCATTTTTCAAAAGAGCAAACGCTTCTTGGGCAAGCGATGAATACTGCTTTCCTCTGGCAGAGCTGGCTGACGCAGGCACAACAAACTGCCCCTTCTCTTCGCTCCCATGAGCTGAATCAAGCTGTCCCAGTTTTTTCCCAGTTTCGATCAACACCCTTCCATTTTCCAGCAGGATCGGTTTGATCCACAACGGCTGCGGCCCCTCAGAGAAAGCAAAAGCGCCAGTCGCTTCGTTCTTCTCAAGAAAGAGCATCTTCCCGCTCGTCATCTGTTTGGGAGCTTCTTCCGTCTTCAGTCCTAAAAGGATCTGCGCTTCGCTCCCCATTGCATCAGGGCGGCTGTTGTGGGCGATCACCAACAGCTCCTTGGCAAGATGGGAGACCCAGCCCCAAGTCTGATGGGGATTGAGCATCATCGCACCATTGCCGATCGCCTCATAGGGGAATGTCTTCTGTGCAAATGAAGATGGCATCTTCAACTCTTCGTTATCGATGCTGCCCTCCCAGGGATAAAAACAAAACATCCCTAATTGCAGAAGAAAAACAGCGCCGGCAGCAATCAAAAACACCACGTTGCCTAACTTCAACAACCTGTCGACGTTGAACTTTGAATAAACGGCAATAATCACAGCTGATTCCCATTCTCTCAATGTGGAAGTCTAGGAAATCTATCAAAAAAACAAAAGAGAGATTTTCGTTGACGCAGAGTTTTTAATGGCGCATCAGCTGCCGATTCGGACTAAGGCCTCCTTGCCAAATCAAAAGAAGACAAGAAAATTCACTTGAGTTATTTTATTTTTTATTATCAAAATCTAGAACCAATAACGAAAAAAGGGGGATCCCATGAAACGGTTTTTAGCGCTTGGCGCAGTTTTGCATTTGGGACTATTGCAAGCCGACTCGCCGCTGGTATCCCCAACTTTCTTTGACGACTTTGTTTGCGAACAAAAACAAGACCTAGCCGGCGCTGGCATAACAAGCTCCTGCACGGACAGCAACGTCAACCCGCCAGGGCCTCCAGGCCCGCCGCCTCCTCCAGGTCCACCGCCGCCTCCAGGACCTCCTCCTCCACCTCCTCCAGGCCCGCCGCC
>JBFWYS010000498.1:0-3248 GCA_050186175.1 Pseudobdellovibrionaceae bacterium | reverse complement strand
TTTTCAGGGTAATAGTCTGCTAGTACATTATCTTGGAAACTAATTATAGTACCCCCTGCGAGCCGACTCTCGCATACTATTTTCTTAAGATGTTTAGTGAACTCTTGAAGGTTATTTTTGTTTTTAGGAAGCCTTCCAAAAAAAGGAATAACAAGAGACACCGTCATATGCATTCTACCTTCGGGATTGAAGGGGGAGGTTTCTCCCTTCTTTGTGAGAGGGTTTCGCGTCATTGCAAAATAAAAATCCCCGTATTTTTTTGGGCGATGAACATGCACATGTTGTTCATGGCTTATTACGGCACATCCCGATAAAGATATGTCGTATTGATTTTTTAACTTTCGGGAAATCGTATGAACGAACCCTAAGAAGTTTGTGATAGCAGGAAACCCCCAGGTCACTCCAGATATTGCGTTAGCGTTTTCAACTATAATTCGTTTTAGAACAATTAAACCATCGTTCATATATTCTCCGTCGATAGCTTTTCAACCTCATTTAAGGCTTTCAACATTTCTTTTTTCCATTCAGAAAATTCGGCATCTCCAAACTCTGCACCTTTGAATTTAAGTAAGTTGTTGAGCCAACGGGCAAAATTGCTAGCAACCTCTATACGCCATTCGCCCTTGCTTCTCTCCAGATTAAAATCCTCATCGTGTAAAGCTCTGCCTTTATCAAGCCAAAGCTTCTCAGCTTCGTTAATTTTGCAATGAGGTGCTGTACTCCAATTGCTTCTATCGGTTACATTCTGAATCGTCAATGCATGGTCTAAAACTTCATCAATTATCCTTGACACAAACTCCGCGCGAATCGTTCTAGTATTTTTGGTATTATGTCCTCTTTGAATTCTCTCATCGTTGTTTTTTGAATCCGAATACGTCTCTAAAAAATCTCGGAGGTCAAACACCATCTTTTGCAAATAAGGTTCGATAATAAAACTTGAAAACAGGCTTTTAACACCTAGAGGGAGGCGAGTTCGGCTTTGCCAGGAGGGTGGAGATGAATTAAGAAAATGTCCAATCCCCCCACGTTCGGAATTTAAGAGGCTGATGTTTTGCGGTTTAGTTCCGCCGAATTTAATCCTTGCTATACCTGGATATTTTATGACGGGATAGTTACTTGGCTTTTCTTCTCTTTTTGCCTTGCGAGCATCTTTTGCTTCCTCTGAATAAGTTTCCGCGATCTTTTTGTATATTCGGTGAGAGATAATCGATGATTGAAGTGGTGATAACAAATGATACACCCCCTCCTCTACGGGTACATAGAGTTGCTTGGCTAAAGAATCAGAGCTTGGTTCCTCCCTTCGTAAAACTTTTAGAAATCCTTCAGCCCACTCTCTTACTTGTTCATCGTTATTAGCAAAAGGCGCCAATGCCGAATAGTCTCCTTGAGCCAGTTGATCAAGCAACGAAACAGTTCCGTCACTTAAGCGCAGGAGATTTGCAACATCAAACGCCGCCGCATTCCCGACGATATCAATCTCCGAAGGGTCGACTCGTATACATCGCGAACAAACAACCCCATCTGCAGTATCTGCTGCTAACTGCACATCGCTATCAAAGATATTAATCGAACTCCCCTGTGACGCACTGTGCGTAAACTTCGCCGAATGTGTTGCAATTTTTAATTGCTTTGCGCGTCTTGAGGCATCTCCAAGCCATCTATTGGGATCATACTTCTCAATCGTGCTGTGCGAACCCTTGGTCTCTGCTCGGTTTTCTATATACTTTTCAATTTCAATAGCCATTAAAGTTTTCGACATAACCATTCCTTTATATTCAAGAGAGTATACAGTTTACCAAGATTACTATTATTTAATTTTCACTTTCTCTGCCGAATAGGCAGCCTTCTGTTCATAATTTTCTATACACCCCAAGCTGTGGGCTATAATTCCATGGCAGTACGTTGTCCCTGTCTTTTTCGATTTCAAAATTAGCGAATTTTCTGCATATCTCAGCCATGGTGATATCTCGGCCTTCTCGCTCACAGGTATCTTCCTTTATATCTAACAAGACTTCTTTTAGTTTGAAATCAAACCAAAATTGTATTCCAGGTGCGGTTGATAAAGTTGTTTCGATATTAAAGAGATTTTGCATCGGAATAAGCTTACCGTCGTCAGCAACTTTGTGAATGATAAGCTCATCATCTTCATCTTCCGCAAAAAAAAGAAACTCTTCTTGCTCAAAAGACTCGCGAAAACGTGTGCGTCTTTGCAACTCGTGACACCAAGTAGCAGAGTTTTGCCACCAAAAAGACGCACATCGATCGTTTATGCTGCCTTGAGCCTGAAAAAGCCCACGTCTTAAACTTGCGTGTTCTAGATCAACGAAATTAGCATTAGGTTCTAACGATTCCCTTTCTTTAATCCTTGGAATCGAATTGATGACTTCGTATTGCTCTGGCCGGAGAATATTCTCTATCTTTTTATCTTTTAACTTCCATTCCTTTGTTTCGAATCCGGGACGTTGAAAAACAACTTCTTCCCCCATAAGTGCTTTATAATTCTGATTTAAAATATACAAATTTGGCTGGATGCACTCTTGCCGCCTATGACGTTGTATTCTTCCGGCTACCTGTATTATGGATCTCATTGAACTAGGCTCTGCAATAACCCAGTCGTAATCATGATCTCTTCCGACTTCAGCAACTGATGTTGAGAATATCACGAATATTTGATTCTGTTCGGTATGCTTATCCAGAACTTGTTTTATTTCAGGAAGTCCCCAAATCGCTTGTGGATCAGATCTATTTAGTATATTATCTAAACTCCGTTCGATCTCAGACCGCAAAATTAATGGGTATCGCGAGTGATATACGCAGAGATGGAGTCTAGATTCGCTTAAAGGGGTATGAGAGGTAAAATCCTTAACGACTGCAACAAGCGGTTGAATATTGGCCATCCGCACTAATCCGATTGATACCTTCTTGTCACCATCGGGATGTAATTTAGCATGTGCCTCGTGTAGTTCATGAATGCCATGATAAATTGCTTGACTGAGAGTCTGAATAGCCTTTTCTTTTTTTCTCTCGGCTTTCTCTATAGGAAGGATTTTCGCTCTACATATTGGTGGAAGCGTTTGAAGAAACTGTATTCGTTTGTTCACAAAAACTTTATGAGCTTCTTTAAATGTTTGCAAAGCATTATGGTCGCTTTGCGCTACCGTATTTTCATCAAACCACGCACAACAGATGTTTACAGTTCTTCTGGTTTCTCCGTAATTAGCTTGATAACTTACTCTTCCACTTTTGTA
>JBFWYS010000497.1:0-3249 GCA_050186175.1 Pseudobdellovibrionaceae bacterium | reverse complement strand
GTCGGTAGACTTTTGTAAAGATGATTGAGCGTTTCGATGCTCTCGATTCAACTGCATTCGATCGCCTTGATGTTTTGCATTTGATATTTCAAGATTCGATTCATGAAATTGATTAATATTTGTAAGAAGTTTTTGATTTTTCTGATTCACATCTTCAATATTCCGACGCGACTGAATATTCAGTTGTTTGCTTCCCTCTTTAGCGCGGCTATCAACCTCATTTAATCTCTCTTCATACGCCTGAATAATATGTTGTTTCTCAACTTTTTGAGTTGCATTCGAAGCCAGCCGTTCATTCACGAGCTTGGCTCTCAACTCAGCATTCTCTGACTGCCCTGAACGAACCTGACTGTTGATTCGTCCGTCGACATCCTCCTTCAACTGCTCACGGATCTCATGCGTCTGATCATTAATTTGTTTGAGTTTTTGATCAAACTTCTTCTGAGTTATCTGGCGCTCTGCTTGAAGAAGCTTATCCTTGGTTTCAAGAGCCTGACCCGTTCCAGCTCTCTCTTGAAGAACAGCCGCTTTCATTGCTTCGCTCATACGATTTTTGTCGCTTGCACTTTTTCTTTTTAAATCACCGATCTCGCTGTTTTTAGCCTGCCTCACATCATCAACAGATCTTTGTAAGTTCATTACACGTTCATCGCGGTCATTCACTAAAGATAATATTTCCTTTTGATGAGCCTTCTGAAGAATATCTCTACGTTTTTCAACGGAGTCCTTTGACTGAATTCTTGAAAGTTCAAGGGCTTCCTGAAAAGTTTTTGAAGTTTTTTCTGCGTCTTCTTGGTGATTTCGTAAAAGTCTTTCTTTTTGTCCTTCGTTGATCGCGCGCTCTTTGGCAATTGCTTGTTTCGCTTCTTCAGAGTTTCTTTGCAATTGGTTCTCAGACTCGGCCGATTTTCTGCTCATTTGCTCTTGGTACATTTTGCGAACATCTTGAATCTGCTCCTGATATTCTTTGTCTTTTTCAGACAGAGATTCGCGCGCACGACCTCGTAAACTCTCCATTTGTTCCGCATGTTCAGATTTTAACTGCTCAATTTCTTTATTGTGTTGGGTCGTAAGGTTCTTAACTTGTTTTTTTTGTTTTTTTGTTTGCTCAGCCTCACGTGATTGATACTCCTCACGATTCCTTCGAATAATATCATCACTACGACGATCAGAAGAACCTACACTCGACATAAACAAAGCCTCCTGCTAACTATCTTATTCTCCTAAAGAATATCATGGAGCTGAAGGCCCCATGAACAGGGATCGTTTCCCGATGGGAAAAACGGACTTTTATCTGGATTTGAATCTAGGGAGCATCATGGCCATCTAGTAAAACTCGACGAAGAAACTGCTTTTTTTGAATCGCTTTCTGCCTTTCCGATTCTTTCTGGCGAATCGCCTCAGCTTTTTGTCTTGCAGCCTCTTCCTTTCCATCTTGCTGGATAAGAGCCTGATAAGCATCGGCAATGCTTGCAACATTTCGCAAATGGCTGACCTCATCTATCCACCGACTCTCAACCGCTTGAACTATTCCGGAGCGAGTCTTTCCTGTGTCATCAATACGCCCGAACCAATTTTGAAATCCTTGCGAAAGAACCCATCTTTGCTGAGCATCTTTGGAAAGAACTCGAACCGTTCCTCTTATCACACGAACAATTGTCTTAGCCTCTTCCCGTTCAAAATGAACTCTTGATCCAGGTTCAATAAAAACTTCAGCGTGATCCGTTTTTACCATGATTTCACGATTATGCGACATCAATCCTAAACTTCCATTTAACAACCGGATCGAGTCCGCATTGGCCGATTTTACCACCGAGGTCGCCGAACCCATATTAATGATAGCAGCTCCGAAATTAAGCTCGACTTTTGACTCAGACCGAATCGCACATTCCATTTTCTTGGCCATGCAATTTTTTGGCAATTCTACGACGTTAACTTTTTGAAAAGCCTCATCATGACTTGAATTTGAGGCATGAATCTTGATTTCTACTTGAAAAATAAAAACAAAAATCACGAGTCGCAGTATAGAAAAATGCATCATCCACCCAATTTTGATTTTAAGGTCGAGGCCTGAGTTTTCAACTCAGGTGCATGAAAACTACGAATAACGGTCTCATATACTTCACGCGCCTCATCGGGCCGATTTTGTTTTGAAAAAATCTGCCCCATGCGAAGCAAAATAAAACCCGTAAGCTCATGATCAGGAAATTGAACAACCATTTGATCGACGACTTCTAAAAAGTCGCTTGATCTGCCTGCTAAAAAATAACTCTCAGCCTGAAGAAAATAACATTCAGTGAGATGTTTAGCAGAGGGATTTAAATTAATCGATTTTTTTAAACTAAGAGCCGCCTTTTCGTATTTCTTTTCTCTAAACAAAGCTTTTCCTTCTTCAAAAGCCGCCTTAGACCAATCGAATTCCAACGACTTTGACGGCACGGCCGCAACACTTGCAACAAACCGAACTTGATTTGCAGCTTCTGAACTCTGAGGTGAAACACTAGGCAAAACACGAGCAACTTCTTGCTTAAAATCACTGAGTTCATTACCTTTTAATGCCAGCTGTAAATCAAGTTTACCAATTTCATTTTTTAAACCTTCAACTTGATGCTGATAGGCTCGAGCTCCGTCAAAGTAATCTCGAAAAAGAGCAAAAGACTGCATCAATCCCGAACAAAGAGCCAACGTAAAGATGAGAAAAAGCGAAGTCGATTTCATCCTTTTCTATCGGAAACTTAAGCATTTTTTTTAAGTCAAGAAAGAACACAAGAGCAAAAAACCTGAGCCATTTTGAGACGAAACCAAAAACTAGACTCGCCTTACAGGTCTACTTTGAACTTTTCGCGACGCGATCATTTTAAACCCACTTTTGCGCCGCGCCTTTTAGCCTAAACCTTGACCCTGAAATGCACTTACGGCAAAAAAATCTCATGAACAAAGCTCAGCTTGTCGAACGCCTGTCCTCAAAAACACAAATCACAAAAGTTCAATCTGAAATTATTCTCGATGCTGCTCTTGAAATCATTCAGAAGTCAGTTGCAAAGGGTGATGACGTAAAAATAGTGGGCTTCGGTACTTTCTCTCGAGTAAAAAGAAAAGCTCGAAAGGCTCGGAATCCAAAAACAGGTGATCCAGTTGAAATCCCAGGAAGCCAAGTTCCTCGTTTTAAACCGGGCAAAGATTTTAAAGAAGTCGTTAATAAAACATAGGCTTCCTTAAGCTCAAGTTAATCAAATCGCAAACTCAAAG
>JBFWYS010000496.1:0-3251 GCA_050186175.1 Pseudobdellovibrionaceae bacterium | reverse complement strand
CGCTGTAATGATTTTTCAATGGTTTCTTCATCGAATGAAAGAGTCTTCATGATGTCTCTAACAGAAGCGCCCTCTTTTTTCATTTGCAAAAAAGTGAGTATGGCCAGGTGTTGCCATTCAGAAATAAGTTTAAACGCATCTGTATCGAGACGTTTATTTTTTTGCGAGAGACGAATCTTAACTTTTTTTGCAGCCGCCGCTTTTTGTGCTGAATTTGTAGCGAACTGAGCCTGAACCAAGTTCCAAAAGTGTTCATATTGATTTTGCGACCACTGCAATTGTTTGGCGATGGCTCTAGCCCGTGCTTCGCTAACACCATGTCGGCCCTTAAGAAAGTCAGTAAAGCTTGAGGGGCTCATCGACAAATCCCGGGCGAAGGCCCGCATCGAGTAAGCCGGTCTTCGTTCTTTTATTAAACCGAGTTCCAGCTGCAAGTAATCGGCAGCCCGCTCTAAATAAACTTCAGACATACCCGGGAGTTACCGTCAGAACGAGGGGATGTACAGAGAAAAAGCCAAAAAGCTAAGAAATACAATCTTCCAAATCGTCAATTGCTTGATCTTTTCACCTCTTTAGCTCAAAAAGTGGAATGAAAAAAATGTATCTTGTTGATGTCAGCTCTATGTTTTTTCGCGCCTTCTACGCGATTCGCCCTTTAACTTCTCCTTCGGGACTTCCAACAAACGCCATCTATGGTTTTATGTCGATGGTGATCAAACTTCTCAAAGACAAACAGCCCGACTATTTGGTTTTTTGTTATGATCGCAAAGAGCCTTCATTCAGAAAAGAAATCGATCCCAACTACAAGGCAAACCGCACGGAGATGCCGGAAGATTTGGGCCCACAAATTCCTTACATCAAATCTATTGCAGGTCTTTTGGGTGTCCCTGATTTTGAAAAAGAAAGCTTCGAGGCAGATGATTTAATCGGAACATTGGCTGACTTTGGACGAAAACACAATATCGAAGTCGTTATCGTCAGTGGCGATAAAGATTTTGGACAAATTGTTCAGCCGGGAGTCACTCTTTATGACACCATGAAGGAAGTCGTTTACGATGAAGCCGGCGTCAGAGAAAAATGGGGAATCAACCCGGACCAAGTGATCGATTATTTAGCTTTGGTAGGGGATACTTCTGATAATATTCCTGGAGTTTCGGGAATTGGTCCAAAAGGTGCACAAAAATTAATTTCCGATTTTGGAACTCTTGAGGGCATCTACGAGAACATTAATAAAATTTCGAGTGTTTCTCTACGTGAGAAGTTAACAAAAGATCAAGAGAACGCCTTCTTATCCAAAAAATTGGTCACGATTGTTCGTGATGTGCCAATGGACCTCTCTGTAGAGAAGTTGACGCGTAAACCTGTGGATGCACCAAAGCTACGTGATTTCCTAAGAGAGCTTAACTTTAAAGCGTTTGAGAAAACTCTTCTTGGCGACGAAAATTCTCCAGTCTTGGCTACACCAATAGCTAAAATCGAAGAAACTAAGAGCTCCGCGAGTTCAATACCTCAGGACGAAGCGGTAGTAACTACTGTCGCGAATGCACCAGCCGAGGAGACAGAGCTTTCCATCGCGGATGCTGAAAAATTAATTTCTTTGCAAAGTGAAATTTGGGGAGTCGCTTCTGATACAGGCGTTTATATTTGCTACGCTGAAAAACTTTATCGCCTCACGGGCTCACGATCTGACTGGGGGCAAATTTTTTCCGCAAAAAAATTAAACTGGAAAGGTCACGATTTAAAGGGATTCTGGCATGAGTTAAAAATCGGCGAAGGTGAAATTCTTTGGGACTCGATGCTTGCTGCCTATATTGTGCGCGCAGGGGGCGAAGTGGGCTTTGCAGAGGTCTACAATAAATACACGGGCTCCGTTCTCCCGGCACTCGCGAGTGGCTCTCAGCTGATACAGGCTGCTTTTAATCTTGAAGCTGTCTTGAAACAAAAACTCAATGAAGTTTCAGGAACAAAAGTATTAAAGGAAATGGAGTTGCCGCTGATTCCGATTCTTTATCGTATGGAGGAAAAGGGAGTTCGCATTGATACTCAGATTTTATCTGAACAAAGCGAAGGTCTTTCCAAGGATATCAAAAAAATTGAAAAAGAAATTTTCGAGCTGGCAGAAGAAACTTTTAACATTGGTTCTCCAAAACAACTGGGAGTCGTGTTATTTGAAAAACTGAAACTACCGGTCGGAAAGAAAACAAAAACAGGGTATTCGACAGATACAGATGTCTTGAGTGGTTTGGCAGAGGCGCATCCAATTGCGAATAAAATTATCGAGTTCCGCGAGCTTTCAAAATTAAAATCAACTTACGTTGATGCTCTTCCTCTGATGATCAATGCAGAAACAAAGAGAATTCACACGACTTTCAATCAGGCCCACACTGCGACGGGCAGACTCTCAAGTATCAATCCAAACTTGCAGAATATTCCAATTCGTACTGAACGAGGAAATGCTGTTCGCAAAGCTTTTGTCGCAGACGAGGGTAACCTGCTTGTTTCTGTGGACTACTCACAAATTGAATTGAGAGTTCTCGCACATATCACGCAAGATCCAGGTCTTTGTCGCGCTTTCGAAGACGATTTAGATATTCACACAGCAACAGCCGCTGAAATTTTCTCGGTCCCGCTAAAAGAGGTGACCTCAGATTTACGCCGAAAAGCGAAGGCAGTAAACTTCGGTATCGCTTACGGGCAGGGTGCTTTTGGTCTTGCCGAGGCGTTGGGAATTTCTAGATCTGAATCTGCTGAAATCATAAAAAATTATTTTAGAAAATTTTCTAATGTTTCACGCTTTATGGATGAAACAATCGAAAAAGCAAAAGAAACGGGATACGTCGAAACTCTTTTTGGTCGTCGTCGTTACTTAGACGAATTGAAGTCGAAGAGTCCAATGATTCGTAAGTTCGGAGAGCGGGCCGCAATCAATGCTCCTATTCAGGGAACCGCCAGTGACTTGGTAAAAATGGCTATGATTCAATTGGAAGGGAAAACCGAACTCGATCTTTTGTTGCAAGTGCATGACGAATTGATTTTCGAGGGTCCTAACAAGATCATACCTGCTGAACTGGAAAAAATCTGTAAGATCATGGAAACTGTTACAAAGCTTCGAGTGCCACTAAAGGTAAACGGCTCTTCAGGAATAAGTTGGGCCGAGGCTCATTAGTTCGAAAATGGGGAATTGTCTGTAGTCCATCCAGAAACTCTTCCGCCTTCAAAGTAGACTGTTCGCAGTTCGCGTTTAAAACCAT
>JBFWYS010000495.1:0-3257 GCA_050186175.1 Pseudobdellovibrionaceae bacterium | reverse complement strand
CTGGCAGCGGTAAAAGTCGAACTCTCTACGCTCTTTTAAATGCAATCGACCCCAAGAAGCACAATATAATTACACTTGAAGATCCGATAGAATATCGAATTGATGGCCTAAATCAGGTTCAAATTAGCCGCAAGATGAGTTTTGCCGATGCCCTTAGATCCGTCCTTCGCCAAGATCCAGATGTAATTTTGGTCGGAGAGATTCGGGATGCTGAAACCGCAAAGCTTTGCTTTCAAGCTGCTGAAACCGGACACTTGGTTTTTTCCACGCTTCACGCGAACGGCGCTTTAGAGGCTGTGGAACGACTTTCAAATTTAGGCATCGACCGACTAACGCTTGAATCAAACTTAAGGCTCTCAATCGCCCAGCGTTTAGAGCAAAGGCTTTGCATACATTGCTCAAGTCCCATCGGTCAGTCTCTTGTTATTGAATGCTATCGAGACGAGCTACAAGAAATTTATCCAGCGGATAAAGTTTTGAACGCACACAGAAAAGCAGATCGCTTTTCTTCTTGTCAGTTTTGTCATGGAGGAATTTCTGGACGAGTGCCGATTTTAGAATGGGCCTCAGTCTACGAAAATGAAGAGTCTGGTAAAAAAACTCTAGGTCTTCGGCAAAGTTTAAAAGAGTCAAAACTATTCCGCAAGTTTCAAGGCGATATTCACTGTGAGGTTCCTACTTATGAATAAAGTATTGTGTGCTTTTATCTTGGGTCTAATAGCGATTTCTGACGCTACAAATGCAAAAGAACTACAATACTTTGATGAAAAAATTAACTTCTGGGACGAGCCGTCGAAAAAGGGTGATGAAAGGACTGAGACATCTACTGTGAAAGGCTCTGAAAAAGAGGGTAATTTCCCTTGGAAGACTTACCTTGATCCAAAAAATAAAGAGTTTTTCAGTGAAGGAGATTATACACCGCCCGAACCATTTATGGAAGTTGCTCGCAACCCAACAGACGAAAATATTAAGCAATGGTTTGAGCTTATGAAAAAGAAAAATGAACTACAAACGAACCTTCAAGTTCGTATGCATGAGTATATGGCAAAAAATAATACTGTAAATGTTCAAACCCAAGTTGCAGTAGCCAAAGCGCCTGAAAAAGATTCAGATGTAAAAATTGATCCATCGAGATTTCGATTGAGAATGTACTTTGAATCGACATGCCCACATTGCAAGCGAATGTTTCACGTCTTAGAAAAGCTACAAGACAAAGGTTTTCAGATCGAAGCTTTACAAGTTGATTCCGGCCCTGTTCCAGAGGTTGAAAAAATTGTTCCAATTGTCAGAGCTGACCCTGAAGATTTAAAAAAGCATGGAATTAAAGGAGTTCCATTCTTATTGGTGGCCGACACCAAGAAAAAATCTCTTTTGCCGCCCATCGAGGGCTATCATGATCTAGAAGAAATTCTGCGCTTACTAAAAGCCGCAAGTCGCATTTAAAAAAAAACGGCCACTACTACTAAAGGGCCAAAAAAATTTAAAATCTAAGAAGTCTCTCCACAAAAAAAGGCGAGTAGACTTCGAGCACGAAAAGGAGATTCCCTATGCTCGGAGAGCGTCTTTTTATATGTGGATCAGTGATTCACGGATCGCAAATTTCAAGTCCGAATCCAAAAAAGAATGAAGAGTGGTTTCTTTTCATTCTTATTGCTACGTTACTTTTAATCTGCTTTGCGCATGTAAATGTTTTTGCAGCGACCAAAATCCCAGGGTCCGATGCTAGCGACAAGCTCGAAGCCGCCGGAACATTACTCAGGATCGTTGATTCAGTTCTCTTTTCTTGGGGAGCACGAATTTTCGCAGGCCTTTGCGTGATGTCAGCAGGCTGGAATTTGAAAGAACAACGTTTTGGAATTGCCGTTCTTTGTATCGTCGCAGCTCTCGTACTTGGCACAGCGCCAACTTGGGTAAAGAATATTTTTGATATTGGTGGCGGTGGCGGCGTTTTCTCTGGAGTTTTTCTAAGTCAGGAGTTTTTGCGTGCGTAAGCAGGAACTCTTAAAAGCTAAATACTCGTCTCTCGTGAGCCAAACCATCGACTCTCCGATCATGGTTTTTGACATCTGGGAGCTATCCGACGTTTTCATAGCCCTTTTTATCATTCTTGTCTTTGGGGTGCTCTTTTACTCATGGGGAACGATGTTCACTCTGCTGGCTCTGTGCTTAGGGTTTGGTCCCGTGATCAAGAAGAAATATCCAAAGGGCATCTTCTTTCACTGGCCTTATATGAAGCTCCGCATGGAACTTCCAGGGCTTGCAAATCCAAAGGCAAATGATCGGCGATTCTCTGATTAAGAAAGGAAAGAAAATGCAAACAACAAATCAACAGGAGGACTTATGGAAAATGAAAACGAAGAAGGACAAACAAAGCGTTATGAAAGAAAACCAAATTTCAACACACGTGCAAAGCTATCTCAAGACGGTCGGTACTGGATTATTGAACGCATTGAAACATGGATTCTCCCTCGCAAATACCTGGATGTTATTGCTCAAAATCATGGTGCTAAAAAAAATCAATCCCAAGATGCAACCCCTGATGCAAACCCTAAAAAGAAAGGCAAACGAGATGCTAACGGCAATGGATAAAGGAATTGAAGCAGCTCAAGTCGCAAGTCTTCCAGTCGGTGTGTATAAAGGTGTGGATCTTCGTATCTTACCAAAGTATGTGGCGTTTAAATCCGCAATGATTAAGCAACGCCTCACACTTCAGTATGTACTTGCCATTCACCTTGCGGCGTTTGCCTTACATTTTACACTCTCAAGATTTGAAATTCACGGTCTTGAGACAAAGCTTCGGGAGAAGGAATACATTTTAGCTCCTGGAGTTATGGATTTTACAACAGCCTCTCCGCAGTCGGTGTCTGACTCCTATGTTGTTAATGCTGCTTTAAGTTTTTTAGGCATGCTTGGAAATGTAAATGCCGCAAATATTGATGAGCAATATAAGCGGCTTTCCACATTTATGTCCCAAGAGCTTCAAATTCAATTTGAAGAAGAGGCCAGAGAGTGGCGTGAAACCGTTAAGTCAGAAAACATTTCGGAAATTCTAAAAATCACAGACCGCGAGGTCGTCGCTACGGGAGAAGGTTTTTACAAGGCCACGGCTATAGCGCAAAGAGAGCGTTACTCAAATAGCGAAAACCTTGGGCATGTAGATGAAGTGATCGAAATGATGATGAGGCTCGTCCCGCCCGTGAAAGGTAAAGAGTGGTATCTCGAAATTACGAATTTAAAACGTGGACAGATCGGAAGAG
>JBFWYS010000494.1:0-3258 GCA_050186175.1 Pseudobdellovibrionaceae bacterium | reverse complement strand
AAAGATCCTTTTTTTAGAGCATTAAAGGCTGTCAGACTGTCCTTGAACTCCATGAGAACCTCGTCGGTCACGCCCGGAATTTCAAAAATCCGTTTTGCTTTTCCTTCGTAAATCATTTTTCCGCGAGCCGCATTCATCTTACACCACTCGATTCATAATTTGTTTAATGGAACGCATGTGTTTTTTTCCAGAAAAAATATCGCCCAACTCTTTTTTGCTGAGCAACTTTTTAGTTTCAGGATCTTTTAATAATTTTTGTTTTAGGTTTTCGCCCTTTTGTAATCCGTGACTCGCTCTTTGCACCATCACGTAGGCAGCTTCCCGAGTAATTCCTTTTTCGACCAACGCTAAAAGCACATGCGATGAAAAGAGTTGTCCTTGAGATGCATCCATGTTTTCAGCCATCTTCTTTTTATTCACCTGTAATTGAGAAATCACTTGAGCCATACGATGAGCTGCATAGTCTGCGATAATAAATGCATCGGGAAAAATCACTCGCTCAACCGAAGAATGCGAAATATCTCTCTCGTGCCAAAGAGCCACGTCTTCCATGGCGGCAATCGCGTAGCTGCGAAGAAGTCTAGCGAGTCCGGTAATATTCTCACTTGAAATTGGATTCTTTTTGTGAGGCATCGCTGACGAACCTTTTTGCCCTTTAGAAAACCCTTCGACAACTTCACTCACTTCGCTTCTCTGGAGGTGTCTAAGTTCTACAGCGAGTCTCTCTAGTGCCGCACCAAAGATCGCGAGTGATGTAATCACCTCAGCGTGACGGTCTCGAGGTACGACCTGAGTGGCGACAGGCTCAATTTGCAGATTTAAACGTTTAGCCACTTTTTCCTCGACCTGGGGGCTCTGTGCAGAATAAGTACCGACCGCTCCACTTAACTTAGCTACGGCAACTTGAGTAATCGCTCTCTCGATGCGTTCTTCATTTCTTTCAATTTCAGAAACAAAACCAGCAAGTTTCAAACCAAAAGTTGTCGGCTCCGCAAACATGCCGTGGGTTCTACCCGCACAAATTGTATCCGCATGCTTTTTAGCAAGTGATCCGATTTCTTTTTTGAGTCCTGCAATTGTTTTTAACAAGAGCTTTCCAGCCTCACGAATTTGCAATCCAAACGCAGTATCTAAGACATCAGAGCTCGTCAGACCATAATGAACAAAACGTCCGTGGTTACCAACATTTTCAGCGACGTTTGACACGAACGCAATCACATCGTGCTTAGTCTCTTTTTCGATTTCCAAAATTCTCTTCACTGAAAATCGACCTTTACTCTTAATAGCTTTAGCTGCAGCTGAAGGAATAATCCCAAGTTCTGCCTGAGCGTGAGCGACTGCGATTTCGACTTCTAACATTTTTCCAAACTTAGAATCCAAATCCCATAAAATTCCCATTTCAGGACGGGTGTAGCGATCGATCACTTCTTTTTCTCCTTCTTCATATCCAGTTTCGTTTTGTAGTTTAACACCGCTTCGCGAGTTTTATTTTGGCTCGCAAAAACCGATTCATAACTGTGATGTTTCCAAATCTCGGGCCCATCCCAGTGCCAGTTCGTAATTTTTCTTGGATCGAGTTTTTTAAGTTGTGATTCTTCAAAAATCGTAAAGCGGCTCGCACCGATCTCGTCGTAAGAGTAATGATGCTCCTGTGGAAACTCAACCACGGTCGGATCTAATCCCGGAACTCGGGCTGTTAAATTGCGAGTCCAGTTTAAGGCACGTTCTTCTAAATATTGTTTTTGAAATCGATGGAGACTCGGAACACACATCCAAATATCAAAACAGTCTGCAAGAGTTGTTCTACGCACAATCGAAAAATTCTCGTGAGTCCAGGGACTTTCTAAATCCTCAATCAATACAAAGTGGGGTGGAAGAATATCTCGCTCAGGCAAAGCCGAAAAACGAAGACGATATCGCACCCAGCTCCAGTCGGCTTCGATATGCCCATGAGGAAAAAGAGTTTTTTGTAAGCGATCACTCACAAATTTAGTCTCTTCGCTTGATAAACACCAAACAACTTGGTCTGCGCGCAAGAGACCCGCGTGCTCAGAACGAATCTCAAGTCCCTCCACAACTCTCATGTCTTTAAAGGCCACATCCACGATGTCGGCTTTTGGAATGACTTTAACGCCCTTTAAAGAAACCCAATTCAAAGATTTTTCAAAACCCGGGCGAGTTCCGTAACGAATATAAAAAGGAGAGGTTAAATTAACCGGATCTCCCACATACAAAGAGCTCGCGTGATTCGACATGCGAGTTGAAGAGTAAAAATGCGCTAGCCGACTGATCCAGTTCGAAGCAAATTTCTGATTCTCAAGCAAAGTTCTCAAACTCTCTTTTTTTTGTCCTTGCTGAGAATCGTGTTCAGACATGTAAGCAAGATTTTCTTTTTCGACACCTAAAGACTTTAAACGATGCTGAGTCAGACTGCTTTTTAAATCTAGAGGCCCGCTCTTAAGCCAGACGGTAAATCCTTGCGGAACTTCGAGAGGCATGTCCTCTTCGATCAATCTCTCGATCTGTAAACCAGAGAATTTTTCTGAGCGAAAATATCCGAAGGGCCCTTCCCAATCATCCGAAGACCAGCGACCCAAACGATGACTCACATCTAAGAGCGTGATGGCCATTCCCTGTAGAGCCAAATCAGCGGCAAGGGCGTGCCCTCGGCCGTAAGCGGAGACTACGATGGCATCTGCGTTTTTTGATTCCACTCTCGACTCGCTTTCCTGACTAGTTTCCGCTCGGTTTTATGGATTAAAAATTCTGCTTCCTCCAAAGTCAAAGAATGACTAGCTGGCAAAACAATTTCTTGGAGAACGACCGGACCCGCATCCATCTCGGGAATGACCTCGTGCACCGTAACACCCATAGCAGCTTTATCAGCAAAACTCTTCTCGATGCTCTTAATTCCCGGGTACGCCGGCAGCAAAGATGGATGTACGTTGAGAATGCGGCCCTGCCACTTCTCGATAAATTCACTTGGAATCAAACGCATAAATCCGAGTAACCAAATATGGGTCGCTCCCCAAGCGAGCAATTGTTCGTGGCACTTCTGCCAATCGATTTCTTTATCGAGAAGATGTACAGGAATTTCATTTAATGAGCAGCGAATAAGGCCGTAGGCCTCTTTTTTAGAACTCACCACACCCACAATTTTGACGCTGGCGTCGTCGAGCAGGGTTTTTAGATTTGAGCCGCGACCCGAGATGAAAACGGCCCATTTCTTCATCAAGCTCTCCACGGCCGGAGCACGTG
>JBFWYS010000493.1:0-3262 GCA_050186175.1 Pseudobdellovibrionaceae bacterium | reverse complement strand
GTTATCTTTGATCGTTGCTGTCTAAGGGCTTAAGAATAAAATCGTCGGACCGAAGTGTAATAGCAGTCACCTTGGTTGAAAAATCTTTTTTACCTGTCAGAAAAATGACCGCCGAATTCTTAAAAAAATCGGGTTTCGCGGCCATGAGTTCTAAGGCATTTCCATCAGGAAGGTCCACATCCAAGATAATCAGTGGAAAAGTGTCCTGATTTAAAATTTCCTCTGTTTCCCTCATCGAGGAAGCAAAAGTGAGATGATGATTTCCAAGGATGGATTCCAGGATCAGACGGATGTCCGTAGTATCTTCAACGCATAAAATTTTGTTCATGGGCTTTTAGTAAGGCAGATTTTATTTAGTAACAAATTAAATTTCATTCAACATTTCTATATCAATTCAGAACAACAAGGACCAATGACGCATTGCCGAGCGCAAAATGTTTATATTATCACATTTAGTCAAAGTGTGGTTTAAGGCGTGAAAATTAAATTCTGGAGCTCATGTGAATAGGCCTTTGCTTAGGAACTTCAATCTACTGGCACAGACTTTTGCAGTCATCGCAATCGCTGCAGGCTCTATTTCAATTTTGAATTGGCTTCCGGAAATAGAAATTTTTGAAGGCTTACCTAGTGCCCAAATGAAGTTGCTGACGGCGCTCGGTTGCATTTTTATAGGTATCACAGTTTTTCATTCAGTTCTGGCCAAAGCAAAACAACGAAAGATCTATGTTCTGTTGCCGTTTCTGGCCTTCTTTATGGGGGCGATTTCAATCTCTAATTATTTTCTAGAGTTTATGACCGAGGAGGTAACACATACAGCGCCGATCTCAGGGGTAACTCTGGTTTTTTTGTCCCTGACTCTCGTTCTTCGCAGCGAAGTGAAAGGCCGATTCACAGGCCTTTCTGAGTTTCTCACTCTGGGAGCAATCTTTGTCTTGTTTCCAGCTGTGATTGGATATTTATACGGGGTTGATAGACTTTATTCTTTGACAGCCTATTCGCGAATTTCCTTCTTGTCGACGATTGCCTTGTTCCTTTTGTCGATCGCGGTAGCGCTAACAATGCCAAAACAAAGATTTATGTCTTTCATCTATTCTGAGTCGCATGTCGGTGAATACTACAGGAAGTGGTTTCTCCTCTTTTTTACTGCTCCAGTTATTGCGGGTTGGATATGCCTAGAAGGATATGAACGGGGAGCTTTTGACCTTCGATTTGCTCTGGCATTGGTTGTGATCACGAGTATTTTCTTTGCGTTGGTTATTTCTTGGTTTTGGACGAGTCGTCTCTATAAAGCTAATCAAGTAGTTGAATTTCAGAATAGCGAGTTGCGCGAAAGCGAAAAACGATTTCGTGTTTTGGCAGAATCAATGCCACAGTTTGTTTGGTCCGCAGATAGTAATGGCCGCATGGACTATATAAACGAAAGATTCTCTGATTTTGTAGGCTTCACCTTCCCCATTACGAAAGAGGCTTGGGTACCAATTATTACGAAAGAATACAGAGATCTCATAGATCAGCATTGGCGAACAGCTGTAACAAAATCTTCTAATCTCGAAGTTGAATTTAAGATGTTAGACAGAAAATCTGGTGAGTCACGATGGTTTTTAGCTCGTGGAGTACCGGCATTTGGAAAAAATGGTCGAGTTGAAAAATGGTTTGGAGCTACGACAGATATTAACGATTACAAAGTTATCCAGGAAAATCTAAAAATTTCCAAAAATCGCCTGGCTTCCATTATTCATCAAGGTCCTCTTGCCATTCAAATTGTTTCCAGAGAAGGTGAAGTGATCCAGGTCAACGAATCGTGGAAAAAACTATATTCGGTGTCGGATGTGGATCTCGAAAAAATGATTCTTGCTGGGTACAATGCCTTTACGGACTCAGTTCTTATTGATGTTGGATTTTCTGAAATTTCGAAGAGAGTTTTAGATGGCGAATTTGTATTTGTCCCCGAAACTGAAGTGC
This sequence comes from Pseudobdellovibrionaceae bacterium, assembly GCA_050186175.1. Lineage (GTDB taxonomy): Bacteria > Bdellovibrionota > Bdellovibrionia > Bdellovibrionales > Bdellovibrionaceae > JBFWYS01. Next base: position 1,300 of record JBFWYS010000493.1, on the reverse strand, counting down.
ATTGGTCTGAGAATGAAAATCATCCAACTAAGACGATGCGGATTGAAGCCTGGATTTCACCGATTCGTAATGTGGACGGTGTAGTATCTGAACTTTGCATTACCATAAATGATGTTTCGGATCGGAAAAAAGCGACCGATGAAATACAAGCCAGACAAAATGAGCTGCAGGCCATTTTAGATAATTCACCAGCCGTTATCTATATGAAAGATCTAAATGGAAAAATAATCCTTATCAATAACGTTTTTAAGGAGATTTTTCGAGGTTCCGATGCTGATTTCGTTGGAAAGTATAACGAAGACATATGGCCAATTGATGTGGCGAGAAAATTTGTGGAAAACGATCTTAAGGTTGTGACGACAAAAAGGCCGGTACGAGAAGAAGAATCAGTGCCACATTATGATGGAATCGTTCATACTTATCTCTCCACTAAATTTCCAATTTTTGATTCTGATGGTAAAGTAAGAGCGACCTGTGGAATTTCTACAGACATTACGGATAACAAGCGAAAAGAAAGCGAAAGAGCCGAACTTGAGGTGCGAGAGAAACTTGCTATTGAGTCCTCGCGGTTGAAATCCGAGTTCTTGGCGAACATGAGTCATGAAATCAGGACGCCGATTAACGGAATCATCGGAATGACAAGGCTTCTATCTGATACAAATCTCAATCAGGAACAAAGAAATTATGCGCGTGCTATAACGAAGTCTTCAGCTGTTCTTTTGACTTTGATTAACGACATCTTGGACTTATCCAAAGTAGAGTCCGGAAAACTCGAGCTCGATTTTATTCCTTTTAGCCTCGACGAGTTGATTCATGATGTGAAGGAGTCGTTTTTACCTCTCATGGAATCAAAGAAGATAAAGTTCGAAGTCCATGGTGGTTTCTCGTCAGGTCGATATTTTTTGGGTGACCCTGGAAGAATTCGGCAGATTCTAAACAATCTGATTGGTAATTCTCTGAAGTTTACTTCGAAGGGTGAAATCAGGTTAGAAGTGAGTTTGGCAGAGAGACAGAAGCAACTCTCGGAAGTCCATTTTTCAATTTTGGATACTGGTGTCGGAATCTCTGATGAAAAAATCTCCTCGCTTTTTCAAAAATTTTTCCAAGTGGACTCGTCGACGGCCCGCAAGTATGGAGGCACGGGCCTTGGTCTCGTCATTTGTAAACAGCTAGTTGAAATGATGAAGGGTTCAATTGGTGTAAAGAGTAAACTGGAGTAGGCGCCGAATTTTACTTTGTTATCAAGCATGAGCCGATCAATATTGAAACATAAAAAGCAATGCAAGCCAAATTTCCAGCA
>JBFWYS010000492.1:0-3270 GCA_050186175.1 Pseudobdellovibrionaceae bacterium | reverse complement strand
TTGTAGGGGGATCTATGCGTAGGTTGCTTTTTTGGTTGTGTATTTCTTTAGCCGTTTTAGGTTGTACTCCAAAACAAACTCTCGAAGAGAGATCAACTCCGCAGATATCTAAAGATAGCTTGCGCCAAGCCGAATTTATTCGAGATCTTAAACGGTTCTCTCAGGAAGCTCCTCGGGAGTACGATGTTCTTGAATACGAATTGAATGGACAATTTAATTGGGATACAGGCCTTCTTGCGGCCGTCGTTAAAATTACCCTTCGGCGTCCTCCGACTTTAACGGAAATTGAATTGGATAGTGAAGTCAGTCGATTGTCGCGAGTTCGTTTGGGAGATGGAACTGAATTGCCGTATGTGACTGGCGAGTCTACGGTCACCATCAAAATTCCTGAAAGTATAAAATCTGAAAATATTCAGATCCTAGTTGACTACGAAGTCAATGGTGATTCTCAGGGAGATGGACACCGCTATCGCGATAATCTTGCTGTTGTTTGGCCACGTAAAGGGGACCCTGCAAAAAGCCGTGTGATTTATACTCATTCAGAGCCTCGGGGTGCACCGGTTTGGATGCCATGTAACGATCGCCCTGCTGATCGCGCTCGGTTCAAAACTGAATTTCGCATGGCGAGTGATGAGCAATTTGTTGCGAATGGTCGGTTGTTAAAAGATCAAGTTAAGAGTGGAGAGCGCGTTGTTAGTTACGTCACGGATCAAGCCATCCCGACTTATTTAATGGCCTTCGCACAAGGGGAATTCGTAAGTGCCACACGTCAGCATGGAGCGCTACCAGTTTCTGTTTGGGCTCGTCGGGGTGTGCAAGTCGATTGGCAAAAAATTCTCGACGAGACTGTTCGTCAAATTTCGCATTTTGAAAAACTTTTAACTCCCTATCCATGGGAAAAATACACAATTGTCTTGTTGCCAAATTTTGGCGGAGGAATGGAGCATGCGAGCATTACTTTCAACGAGGAAATGGCAAGTACTCAGGCTGTTCCGGGAGATTTTGGTTTGATGGCCCACGAGCTGGCCCATCAATGGTTCGGCGATCTTGTGACTGTAAAGACTTGGGATGATCTTTGGATCAAAGAGGGCATGGCGACTTTGCTCGCAGCCGATGCTATGCGCTCTTATGAAGATCAAAATAATACGGGCGCCTTGATGGGAGATTATTTTTGGATCAAAAATGGCGAAGCTGTTCGTGACCGAGAACTTCCTCCCGAAGAAAAATACGGAACAGGCCCTTACACGAGAGCGGCTTGGTATTACACGCAGATTCGTGCGGCAGTTGGGGAAAGTCATTTTTGGGGAACCCTTAAGGGCCTTCTTGAAACTCATGCTTACGGAGCTATTTCCTCGGAAGAGATGATTGAGGCTTTTCGACCTGCTTTAGGCGAGGCTCTTTATCAAAAAACCTTGGCGGCTCTTGATGCCCATGAACTTCCGCAAGTTCGCGCCAAGTTCGAAAACAATGAGTTGTCGTTGTCACTTGAAGACAAAGAAAATGTTTTACTTCAACCAATTCAGATTCTTCAAAAAAATGTAAATGGCACTCAGAGCTCTCAATCGTTGGTTTCGGGATCTGCGATTATGCTAAAACGGGAGGCAGGAGTTCTTACTATTGTCGATCCAAATGATATTCACCCTACTTTGGACGTCTGGATTCGTGACGACTCCGAATCAAAAGAGTCAAACTCTATTTGGAAGGGGCTTGGCTCTCTTACGACTCCGGCCGATTCATCGGAGCTCGCTCTTTTCAAAACGCTTCCCCCAACGGCTCTGAAATTTGCTTTGAATAATCGAGAAGATTGGCATTTAACCCCGGAAGAACTGTATTCGCTTTATCAAGGACTTCCGTCTGAAATGGCAAAATTTTTGATTTTGCCATTGGCTTGTCATCAAACTTCAATCGCGTCTGACGAAAACAGGGCAAGCTGGAAATCGACACTCGAATTTTTAATGCAGGATCCTCCAACTGTGGGAATGAGGTCGGTAACTTGGTCTCCACTCAGAACCATTTGTAAGGATGTATTGCCCTCATCACTAAAAGTGCGGCTCTCGCTGGTGAGAACTCGCCCTTCTTCTGAAAATTTGAAAGATTCCGAGATCCTGTTCTTACATGCTCTGCCAGTTGAGGATGCCTTAACGACATGGAGTCCTTTATTTGAGCAGGGACGTTCAGTTCGTGGGCGAACCATCGCGCTCGATGCGATCGTCGCCGGGGCGAGGGACGCTTCTGCGAATAAAAAAGATACAACCGAATATAAAGCGTTCTTTCGTCGAATTTTACCCGAGACAGAAATCCAAGTTATGCTCTTCTCTTTGTTGCCGGCAATCTTAGAGCTAAAAGACAGAGAGTCTTTTGGCGCGATTGCTCAGGTTGTGAAGTCGACTTCAATCAAAGTTATCATCAGAAAATTAGGTATATGTACCGCACGTGGCCTCAGTGAGGGTGACGAAAAGGCTTGGCAGGAGTTTCTGACCTTAGTAGGTTCTCCAGATCGTCTTCCGAGCTCTCTTCAGGAAACTTTGCTGAAGCCCGATGCCGAGTGCAAGGATTTTTAAACCCCAAGATCACTGCACTCGCACAAGTCGGAGTGACCAAGTTAGACATTCGAATAGGTCGAGTCAGATCATTCGCATCTGGCTAAAAATACGTTATCTCTAAGCCAAAGTTCGGTTACCATTCAAGAGATGCCCGGATGGAATCGAGTTCTGTATTTTGTGCGATTTTTTGTTTTCATGAACGTCATGATAACCGATCCGTTGGCTTTCGCAAATGTCGTGGGAAGTGATGCTCAGAATTTTAATCCGACCACAAATGGCCTTGATTTTATTACCGTTCAATCTTCTTCAACGCTTGAACCGGGTATTTTTAATCTCGGAATATTTTATAATTATGCAAAAAATCCTCTGCCTTCCTATGAGAGTGGACCAAGTGCAAAAAAACTGAACTCTTCTTTGGCAGGGGGAGATTTAAATTTTGGACTCGGTTTGGCTGAGAATTGGGATACGGGATTGAGTTTCCCCTTTATCCTCGATCAAAAAGTGGATACCGATGCGGATGTCGGCCAATTTTCATCAACAGGTAACACAGAGGTTCGTTTTAATACAAAGTATAGGCTCTTCGGAACTCAATCCCACGGTTTTGCACTTATCGCCTCTTACAATCATAATCAAATTAGTCACAACCCTTACGTGGGTGAGGGGGGAGGGCCGATCTACAATCTCGAATTGGCCTATAAAACGATGTTTGGTCCTGGATCTTTTGGTT
>JBFWYS010000491.1:0-3292 GCA_050186175.1 Pseudobdellovibrionaceae bacterium | reverse complement strand
TTTATAGATAAGCCTTTTCTTTAAGATAAAGTTGAGTGACCATGTTGAATTCCATAGAGTATGACCAACCTGGGGTCTGTAAACACATGGTAAATAAACGCAGTCGTGTGGTGAATGAAAGCGCCGGGAACAAACCCAAACCAACGCTGGCCGCACTTCTTCAATCGCCGGAGGTAGACAGTTGGAGAGCTCTGATGCGAGCGTTCCAATCGATCTATCAACAATTGGAAAAATCCCTACTTGTTGAGGACTGCTCAATTTCAAGGTTCCAAATTCTATTTGTGCTCTATATGGAAGGTCCGCTTCCTGCCGTGAAGATTGCACGCAGGCTTTTGGTAACAAGGGGAAACATTTCGACTTTTATTAAAAGGCTCCACGCAGATGGAATCATCATGCCGATTGTTACAAAACCGGGGCAGAAGAGACCGTTTTTTCAACTCACTGCAAAAGGACGGGATTTATTTGAAAATCTATTTCCTAGGCATATTGAGCGGGTCAAAAAGCTCATGAAACCCCTGTCTAAGGAAGTGCTCCAGACTTTAGACGAAATTTCTAAGACACGCCTTCCGAAGAATTAGCTCGATATACCAACCCTATTTTGGGTTACCAAAAGTCTCTGGACAACACCCCAAATGTTTATATATAAACATTTGGGAGGGCAGGAGCAATTGAATAATCGAGGCTTGGTTAAAAACATGGATTTCACATCGTCACAGTTTATTGAACAGCTTAAGTGCCGTAACTCAGAAGCTATAGAACGCGTGGTGCGCAGCTATACCGAAGCATTATACCGAGGTGCCCTTGGTCTTGGGTTTGATCCATTGACGTCCGAGGAGCTAGTTCAGTCTGTTTGGGTCACTTTTTTTGATGTTGCCGCAACTTTTGAAGGCCGCTCTCATGTGAGAACCTTTATTTTTGGGATTATGTATAATAAGGCTCTAGAATTACGTCGGGAAAAGAAAAAAATCGAAAATACAGATCCAATTGAAGAGGTGATGGAAAGCCGTTTTGATTCCACCGGACGTTGGTCCAAACCTCCCGTTGATCCTGAGCAGTTTCTGGTTGCTTCTCAAACTATGGAGCTTATTCAGAAGTGCATTGACGCGCTTCCTATTAATCAACGGATGGCGTTTTGCCTACGAGAAATTGATGACCATGGCAGCTCAGATATCTGTAATATTTTGGGCGTTACCGTCACTAACTTAGGAGTGCTGCTCTATCGGGCGAAAAATCGCCTAAGAGAGTGTATTGAGGGTAAGTCGAAGGCGAAACCCTAGGTAAAGGACTACGCATGCTTCGTTGTCATGAGATCGTAAAAATATTGAGTTCAGATGAGGAGCTTTCGTTTTTAAAGCGAGCCGAGCTTAAGATGCACCTAACGATGTGTGTCCATTGTTCAAAATATGCTCGGCATTTAAAAATTTTAAAGGAATCTTTTACGAAGTTTTTCAAACTCACAACTCATGTGGAAAAAGATCAGGTGACGAAACTTGAGAATCAAGTGATTGAGAAAATAAAAAAGAGCGGATCAGGATAAACATTCAAAGAGCTGATGATGGAATTGAAAGATAGAGTATTTGAAACAATTCAAAACGAGCGCGGGGATGTCGCGAATATTTATCGTGCCTTCTCAAATTTTCCAGAAGGCATTCAAGCGCATTATGATTTTTATAAAAATATTGTTTTGGCGCCCAACTTGCCCTTGCCTCGCTCCGAAAGAGAATTCCTTGCTGTCTGTACCAGCCAGGAAAACCAATGTCCCTATTGCATCAGTCATCATGGCCAGGCGTTAAAAAATTTCGAAGAGCCATCAAAATCTGAAACCCGTCTCCATCTTTTAAGACGACTAGCAACGGTTCTGACGCGGGAGCCGTGGAAGGCGGGCTCTCTACGAAATGATTTTCTATCAGAGGGCTTTTCTGAAGCTCAATGGGAACATGCCGTAATGATTGTTTCATATTTTAACTTAGCCAATCGCTGTGCGCACGCGATGAACGTCGAATTGGAAAAAGACTTCGCAAAGTCTTGCGGGTGAGGAGGCTCATGATGAAAGATCGTTTGAAATTTAGCCTTCTCATGCTGAGGCTCGGTGTTTTTATCGTTATGCTGTTTTGGACCATCGACAAGTTCCTACGTCCAGAACATGCCGCAACTGTGTATGAGCATTTTTACCTTCTCCCTGGCTGGGAACAAACCGCAATGACGGCTATTGGGATTGCTGAACTTATTTTGATTTTTGGATTTCTGCTTGGGGTCAAAAAGAGATTCACTTACGGATCGATTTTGCTCTTGCATACTGTTTCGACTTTTTCTTCCTACAAGCAATATCTGGATCCGTTTGATAAAGGGAATCTTCTCTTCTTTGCAGCATGGCCAATGCTGTCCGCGTGCCTCACACTTTATCTTTTGCGTGATGAAGACACATTACTAACCGCCTTTCGGGCGACTCGACGGGACCTATGAAGCCAAATGACGAGAGCGGAAATCTGCCTCTTGAAAAACGGCCTTTCCGGATTCTGATCGTATCGGGTTCGGATCGAAGGCAGTACAACTGCCCTGGTGTCGATTCTAAGTCTCGTGCTCTGATGCTGAGGATGGCTGATCGTTTACCCCAGGAATGGGAAATAGATTATGAGGATTTAGGAAATGTTTATGGAAGAGAGCAAATTCGCAGCTGCAATGCCTGCGTCTCAACGTCGATGGCTCTGTGTTGCTGGCCATGTAACTGCTACGAAAAGAACAACAGAACCGAGCCTGACCTCATGTGGAATCTTGATCTTTATTCGCGCCTTGATCTTGCTGATGCGTGGGCAATCATTGGACCAGTCAACTGGTACTCACCAACTTCGAACCTAAAGCTGATGTTTGATCGGCTCGTCTGCATGAATGGAGGAAATCCGCGCGAGGATTTAATCGAGCATAAAAATCCAGAGCTAGCAATGCAACTTGAACACAAGCCCGAATGGAAAGAACTTAGCATCAACCACCTTGAAGGTAGAACAGCAGGATTTTTTACCTACGGTGACGATGCAAAGGACGAAAAAGATGAAACAGGACGACCTCGATACCTAAAACATCCACATTACTTTGATCCCGACAAGGAGCCCTATCGAGATTTGCACGATTGTTATGCGCCACTTGTTTGGCAATGCCGGTTCAGCGGAATCGAAGTTCCTGACCAGTTATGGCGCTTTCAGTTTTTTGGTAAAGGCCGAGTGTACAGTGACAACCAAGCGGAGCATATGGCCAAAGACGTCGAATTTCTTCGTGGATTCGACCAGTGGACTGATGA
>JBFWYS010000490.1:0-3293 GCA_050186175.1 Pseudobdellovibrionaceae bacterium | reverse complement strand
AGATCCGGGCTGCGGCACGTAGTGATGCAGTCCGAAGCTGCAATGCGGCCCGGGCCGTTTGGCCCGGAATAGCAGGTGTTTGAGACTTTTGAAGTGCAAAGAAATCCAAAATTCTATTTTTAAATCCAAAATTTATCTTTTAGGAACCACTTCCTGGCCCTTCTGGAATGACCGAAACATTTTTAAGATGACTGATGATTAATGGACACCTCACGTAAAAAGCACAAAAATTTGCGCCGCCCATAAACCCTTGCGTTACAAAATCATCAATCGCTGTACTGGGGAACTCCCTGCTTAAGGAAACTGAATACCTATTTTACGGGTAAATTTCAAACTTGGCGACATTCTCGAGATCGTGGTCCCAATTCGCCTTGCTCGCCATATGAATATGGCCCGTAGGAATAAAGTCAATGTCACAATCTAAACTGCCTGCGGGAACAACGATGCTGTTATTTTCTCGAATGGTCGGCATTGCGGAACCACAATTTTTACAGAAGGACTTTGCAAATCTTGTATTAGCCACACCATATGTCTTCACGAGCTGCTCTCCCGAGATCCACTTAAACTTAGCTGTTCTCGAAAATAGATTTGCTCCATGTGCAGATCCAGTTCCCTTTCGACATCGACCGCAATGACAAAAAAAGAACTTCTCAAACTCACCGTCGATCTCAAAAGAAATTTCTTTGCATAAACATGAACCAATATATTTTTTCATCGTGAAACGCCTTTGTGGTGTAGTTCGATTTTTCGTCGGAGTTGATTTTCTGCCTTGGAAAAAGGAAAAAAAATATTTTTGATCTCAATGAACCGTGGGGTCAACAATCAAATCGCGTCGAACTTTTTTTATCCAGCAAAGCGTCGGACGGCAGAAAAAGTTTGACAGCATTTTTTACATTTTTCTTAGGTGAGAAAGTGAAGTTTCAGAGTGCTTTTAATTTAAACTTTAAGCGCGCGATACCGTCTTCTGCGAGACGATCTTTCGTTTTTCATGACGCTCCCGAATTCAAAAATTTAATCTTCTTATCAGCTCTCTACGCGCAAAAAAATCGAATTTTCAAACTCGTGTTATGACTTCCTTCAATGGCAATGAAAGGAAGATCTTATGAATTTAAAAACAGTCGAGAACCAACTCCTCATGGAACAAACTGACGATCTTGTAAGTCAAGAACGAGATATCCTTACAAATCTACTTCATCATTTTCGTGAGATCGAAAGACGAAGGCTTTTCTCCTTCTATAAATACAAATCTCTTCACGATATGCTCGTTAAACGTTATGGATATTCTGGTGATGAAGCCTATCGAAGAATTGTGGCCATGAAGATGTTAAAGGAACTTCCGGAGATTGAAGAGAAAATAGGCTCGGGAGAAATTTCACTCACGCATATTAATTTAGCCCAGACACTCTTTCGACAGGAAAAAAAGCTCGATAATGGAATGAATCGAGAGGAGAAACTCTCTGTCATCGAAAAAATATCTAATACGACAACCCGTGAAGCGAGTAAAATTACCCTATCCTTATCATCGGTTCCGGAGCTAATAAAGCCTGACACAATAAAACCAACAAGTGCAGATCGAGTTGAGATTAAGCTCAATGCTCCGTCCGCGCTTGAAGATAAAATAAGAAAACTAAAAGGAATTCTTGCGCATGAGAATCCGAGTTTGACTACGTCGGAGCTTTTTGACCTTCTTTGTGATCTCGGAATTAAAGAATGGTCTCCTGGGATCAAAAGTAAGACTCTTAAGAAAAGCTCGGCCATTAAGATCCGGCTTATAAAAAAATTTGCGGCGCCCATAAACCCTTGCGTTACAAAATCATCAAATAGCGAGGAGGAAAACTCTGTATCTATGGCACAGTTAAAGAGAGAAGTCTTTGAGAAGGCCGGACATCAATGCGAAAACTGCAGATCTGACTATGCTCTTGAGATTGACCATGTTAAGCCGCAAGCTTTTGGAGGAAATTCGGAGAAAGAAAATCTTCGAGTTCTGTGTAGATCTTGTAATCAACATGCGGCGATTCAGAATCTGGGACTTGAAAAAATGGATTCGTATTTAAATTAAGTGAGCTTTTTTCGCAAGAAATGCCTGGAGGATCCTGGCGGATAATCGTCAAGCTGGACAAATTCTTCGTACCCAAGTTTCTTGTAAAATGGCAGGGCTTGAAAACTGAAAGCGCCTTTCTAATTCTTAGGATTCATCAGTTTCAAAACATTTCCATCTGGATCTTCAAACACAAGCATATGACCCCAAGGCTGGTCAGCTTCACCTAAAATTTTGCAACCGAAGGCTTCAATCTTTTTTCGGTCTTCCAGCACATTGTCAGATTTTAATGTAAGAGTTCCACCGGCATGAGCACCGTGGGAATCTCGGTCGATTCGCGGAACGGGTTCGTTTTCCGGGTGAAGGCCGATTCTGACACCCTGGCAATCAAGAGCAATGAAGTGTTCATGAGCAAAGATTACTTTCATACCCAAAACTTCGATGTAAAAGCGCTTTGCTTTTTCGACTTGGTGGATGCTGTAGTAAATATCCATTACACCTTTGATCATAATTCCTCCGAAAAATTTATTATTACAAGAGACAATTCGGAAGACAAACGCAGTAGGATTCTATGAGTTTAATGACGCGCATGTGTGCAAAAGGGTGAGACTTGCCATCCGCCTGCCACCTTTTTGGACCTGCGATTTTTGAAAAATTTTTGGAATTCAATTTATTTGCAGGTGGCCAAAAGTTTTACACCCATCGGAACCTAAAAATCACTCTGTGCATCCATGTAATGGCCCTGCCCTTGCTCTAAGGCAAAGCAGGAGAATTTATGAAGCTTATTTCTTGGCTTTTACAGTTGGCTTTTTTCACACTTTTAACTCTTTCGCAGGCCTTTGCAACTTCAGCTCGCGAAGAAGAACTTCTCCGTAGTGCTTCTGCCATGGACAGTTCTATCGGTATTAAAACTCGTTCAATCGACGGCTTGACTCAGTCCAAAGATCCAAAGGTGATTGAATTTCTAAAAACGAAAGCTCAAGATCGATTTGTTGATTCTAAAATTCGTATGGCCGCGATTCGTGCGCTCCGCTCTTCAACTGATGAATCGGTGATTCGAGTTCTTAAAGGCATTATCAGTGGTTTTGCTAGCGAAGACGAAAAAGAAGCGGCTTTTAGTTCATTGCACGGAATCGAAGAGTTCCGACGAAACTAAGAAATATAATTCCGCTCGGCAAGCGCCGCTTTCATCAAACGATGTCCGTCTTTTTCGACCACATCCCCATGTGCCATTACGATTTTTTCAAAATCCCAT
>JBFWYS010000489.1:0-3285 GCA_050186175.1 Pseudobdellovibrionaceae bacterium | reverse complement strand
GCTGGAAGAAACTTCTAAACCGGGGGTCATTTTACAGCATTCAAATTCAGAGTCGCTCACATAGACGACTCCAGTAGCATGCACCAAATTAATAAATAGATGAAGATTCTTTTTCGCAAATTCCTGTGGTGTATTGTTTTTGTGCGAAAGGAGTCTTTCAATTTCGACCAAGGCCGCCTTTCTCTTTGCGTCCTCAGATATTGCCTGAGCTTTTTTGAAATATTCAATATGTGTTGAAAGGAGATGAACCATAAATTCACAGGCGACACGTACATCGTAAGAAACAAAGTGTTGTCGAGAATGATAACAGCCCAAGAACCCCCAAATATGCCCATCCATAACAAGGGCAAAGGCCAAAGAGGCTTCAACGTTCATTCCCTCCATGGATTCTTTGTGGTAGTTCGAAACTCCCCGAAGGGCAGAGAATGTGAGATCCAAGGGTTGATTGTTAACGGGGCTTACGGCTGGCAGGATCGGGATTGAAACGGCACTTAAAGACGGCATCATACGAACTGTATTTTTGGTATAAAGTTTTTGTAGTTGATTCGTCATTGGAGTTGCTGGAAATCGAAGGCCAATATTCGACTTAGCTCCCGCAAAAATAGATTCGGCAATAATTGTTGAGTTATAGCGTGAATCGTATTCATAGACTAAAATTCTTTCAAACCCCGTAAGAGTGCGAATTTGATCGGCGGTTGCGTCGCAGATGGTGCGTAATGAAGAGTTTGGAACAAGCGCACTGATTTCCCGAATGGCATTGTAAAGTCGTGGGTTATTGAGTTGGCTCGTCACTCGGGGTTCGACTTCGGTAATGACCCCTTGAGAGGTTCTATGAAAAATCCAAGTATCGAACTGATCCGCCTGATCTGCTGAAGAACGTTTCAGTTCCAAAGTCATTGGAACATTTAAAGTATGCGTTTCAACAAAGTCGCGAAGCAGGATAAAATCTTTTTCAGGCATAAAGGCCGATATCGGTTCTCCAAGGCATTTCTCCGGTGGAGCTGAAAAGAGAGTTTCGATGTTCGCGCTCACCTGTAAAATTTTGAAATCCAGAGGGTGCAAAACGACTAAAAAGCCGTGTGGCTGAATAGATCCCGGAGTAGCTAAATTTTCAATTTTCGACTCAGGCATGGTCTTAAAAGAGTACCTCGAAAAGAGAAAAAATCCCAAATTCTTATCGAAAATCACTTAGATCTTGCCATTCTTATTGCGGCAGGTAAAAAAGAGGCATGGCGGCCTACAATCCTCGAGACTATTATTTTAAGAAAGCGAAACAGGAAAATTTCGCGGCAAGAAGTGTATTTAAACTGCAGGAGATTGATGAGAAATTCAGGATGCTCAAAACTTCTGCAAAGATTTTAGATCTAGGGTGTTGTCCCGGGTCTTGGTCTCAGTATGCCTCCCAAAAAATTGGAGCTTCGGGCGTTTTGTTGGGGATTGATCTGACGGAGACAAAAGTTAAGATTAATAACGGGGATCTTCTGCAAGGCGATATCTTTACCTATGATTTTGAGTCTTGGATGAAGCAAAAAGGTATCGAAAAATTTGATGTCGTTCTCAGTGATATGGCCCCCAAAACAACTGGAATCCGCATTACAGATCAGGCTCGCAGCCTGGAACTCTGTGAAATGGCACTTGCTACGGCTGAAAAATATCTGCGACCGGGTGGACATTTTGTCTGTAAGCTCTTTCATAGCCCCGACTTCGAAGGTTATCGAAAAAATTTGAAGGCTCGCTTTGAAACAGTAGAGTTGCTCAAGCCTAAGAGTACTCGTTCTCAGAGCAAAGAAATTTTCTTCGTTTGCAAATCCATGCAAACTCGTTAAAGGTTCTCAATCAAAATGTTAAATTATGGATGCCAAAGTGGCCGATCTTCTGTCTCCAGAAGTTCTTTATAAGCTCAAAACACTCCTGTAGAGTTTTTCAGAGCTCATTCGTAAAAAAGTGACTTCATTTTTATTGTGAAAAAGATGAACCACTTTCGACATCGGTATCGATTTAAATTTCTCAACGCTCTCGAAATCGGTAGGTCCTTGAAATTTAATAGTGAGAATAATATTTAGATCTGGTTTTTCTTTGAGCCACGTCAGCACAAGTTCATAAAGTCGATCTGGGTAGGCGATCACATCTGAAAAAAGCCATTTCGTTTTATCGAAATCTTTTGGGGAAATTTTAAAAATGTCCGTTTGATGAAAACGAATATTGGGAGTTTTCATGAGATCCTCACGGAGCGGACTGCGATCAAACGCATCCACATCGACTTCGAGTTCATTCAGGACCCAGGTCCATCCGCCGGGCGAAGCGCCGAGCTCGATAACAGAATCATTCTTGTCAGGGGGGAAGATATAAACGGTAAGAATTTCCCAAAGTTTCAGATAAGCTCGCGAGGGCGGGCGCGAATCTTCGGCAAAATGAACTTCGCCTCTTTGGAACGGAAGAGTTGTCTTGTTTGAGTAAAGAATCGTGTTCTCATCCCAGAGCGTCCAAAACCCAAAGTGTTTTTTAGGCAAAGGCGCAAGAAATTCCATCGTCTTCGTTTTTTTTGATCCAAGAGCTTCTTCGATGAGATGCGCTCTTCGATGGCAGGCAGTCGAATAAAGTCCCCAAAAGCGATTTACTTTAATGAGAGATTTTGCAGCACTTTTAATCGACTCAATCGGCAGAATTTGGATCTTGGCGCAAGTCAGCTGAGACCAAAGCAGAGAAGGATTGTTGTTGGCGGTTAAAAAAAAGAGTTCTCTTTTTTCCAGAATGCGCAATCCATTTCGTAGAATTTCAGATTCCAATTCTTCTTCAAAGCCTGTGAAAGCCAAATAGCCTGTCGCGGACTCAAGATTTTGTAGAGAAAGACTTTTTGGCACCATGATTTCTCTGCAATTCTGAACCATCCTGCTGCACCTTTGCAAGATCTAAAAGTGTTTGCTCTAGATGTCCTTGGTTGTGACAATAAAGCGTGGATAAAAAACCTTCTACGACTAGTTTGGCTTTATTTGAGTTTCTTAAAGCTGCGATCAAAGATCCGATGCAGGTTTCAACGATTTTCCAAACCACACCCTTTGCAGCTCATCGCCTGACTCGCAAAATCACCAAGTCTCAAAATCCCTTTGTAATAGAATTAGGTGTGGGCGCCGGCGCAGTGACAGAGGTCATTCGTCATCATTTGGTCAACTCTTCGCAATATCTCGGAATCGAAATTAATCCCACGCTCGCTGAGTTTATGAAAACTCGATATCCCGATCTGGAAATTCACAACGATTCTGCTGAACGTCTTCATCATTATTTAAA
>JBFWYS010000488.1:0-3318 GCA_050186175.1 Pseudobdellovibrionaceae bacterium | reverse complement strand
CATTTCTGTAAAATCAATGTCTGCGAAAAAAGACTCGAACTTAACCTTGGGTTCAATAAACTCGACTCATTCTACATTTGACAACCGAACTAGGTTTGAGTTCTTGAGCGAAACCACAAGAGTTCTGTTGTCGATCGACAAAACTCGAGCCCCTAATTGAGTCATCGCTGACTGAACCAAATTCACGAATTTGGCATCGTGGAGTGTTACACTCGCGAGAGTCAGCCGTTCGGCATTAAAAATGCTTTGCGGCGAAAACTCCCGACTTAATTTCATTTGAGATGTGTACTTCAGAACTTTTACATTGAGAGCATTTTGAATCTGCAAAAACTGTTCAGCGCTTCCGCGAACAATAAAAGCATCTTCGGGAAGATACGAAAAAACTTCGAGACCATAGGACTTCAATAGTCCTTTGGCATTTACTGGCATTGCATCTTGAAATTGCAAGATCGAATCACCACTTTGAACTTGCGTGTTGATTGAAAAAGCTTGTGCATCAACAGGATTTTTTAGAAGCAGATTCTTTTCCGCATTTGCCGAAGAACCGAAACCAAAAATAAGACCACATAACATGATTTTACTAAAATTCTTCATTAGACCCCTCCGAATGAGAATCGATAGTTCTAATGAGCGAACCACGGGGGTTTTATAGAGCCAAGGAAAAAGCAGGCTTTTGCCGCAAAGTAGCGCGTCTTTTCTACCTAGAGAAAATGCAAATCATCCGATCGCCGCAAGTGCCATCGGCCCGTGAGCGCGCAAAAGCTCTTCGCGCAGCTCCTTATGCTCTAAAAATTTAAGACCAGGATCTTTTTCCAGAACTTCGAGAGCTGCTTTTCTTGCTTGCGTAAGAATCTCGATATCACGCACTAAGTTGGCCATTTTAAATCCTGCGAGCCCAGATTGGCGAGTCCCCATAAATTCGCCAGGACCTCGCATTTGCAAATCGAATTCAGCGATCTTGAAACCGTCGTTCGTGGTTTCCATAAATTGAGTCCTCTCTCGTGCCTCTTCACTCACGGCGTATCCCAAAACAAGAACACAAAAACTCTTATGTTCTCCTCGCCCTACGCGCCCTCTCAGCTGATGGAGCTGAGAGAGACCAAATCTTTCTGCGTGTTCAATAACAATGATGTTGGCATTGGGGACATCGACTCCAACTTCGATCACAGTTGTCGAAACAAGAACTTGGATTTTTTTGTCGCGAAACTCTTGCATGATGGCATCTTTTTCTTCACCCTTCATTCGGCCATGCAGGAGGCCGAACTGCACCTCTGGAAAAAGAGTCTGGAGTTTTTCAAACTCCTCGATGGCATTTTTAAGGTCGATTTTCTCGCTCTCTTCAACTAAGGGATAAATAACGTAAGCTTGTCGACCTTTTTTGATTTGATCGAGCATAAATTGAAGAACCTGGGATCTCTTGCTTTCGTAAGTCACTCGCGTTTGAATCGGTGATCGACCGGGCGGAAGTTCGTCGATAATCGAAACTTCAAGGTCTCCGTAAACGGTCATAGCGAGAGTGCGCGGAATGGGCGTCGCTGTCATGATCAGAAAATGCGGCGAATGACCTTTTTGTTTTAAAGACATTCGCTGACCGACCCCAAAACGATGTTGCTCATCGATAACGACAAGCCCAAGGTTCCGGAACTCGACGTCGCTCTCGATGAGAGCATGAGTGCCAATAACAAAATGAAGCTCTCCGAGCTTAAGTCTTTCTATAATTTCCCGCTTTTCAGCAACCTTCATTTTTCCCGTCAGAACGCCAACCTTGATCCCGGCCGGAGACAAATATTTTTCGGCATTACGCGCGTGCTGTTCTGCGAGAATTTCTGTCGGAGCCATCAGGCAAGATTGAAATCCACCGGCATAGGCTTGAGCCGCAGCCAAAAAGGCGAGCAAAGTTTTTCCTGATCCCACATCCCCTTGAACCAACCGATGCATGGGATGCCCCGTTTGCAGATCGTAAAAAATTTCTTGTAGGGCTCTCTCTTGTGCGTTCGTTAATTGAAACGGCAACAAGGATCTGATCTTATCCTGAACTTTTTTTTCGCCTTTGATAACCGGGGCTCTTTCCTTTTTGAAGCCTACTTTACGAGATGCAAGCAGAAGCTCGAGCCAAAAGAACTCTTCAAAAATAATTCTCTTATGCGCTTCACTTTTTAAGTCGATGTACCTAGCCCCGTGTTCTGCTGGAGGAAGATGCAATAACTCCACGGCCTTCTTGTGATCCATGAGTTGATATTTTTCTTGAATCCATTTTGGAAACTTTTCGTGCGGCCACTCTTCGATTGCGGAGAGCGCAGTTTGCACCATTCGGCCTATTTTAGCCGAACTCAGCCCTTCGAGTTCTACATAGATCGGAACGATGGCGTCCATAACTTCGTCTTCTTCGCCAATCTCTCGCAAATCTGGGTGATGAAATTCAAGACGGCCTCGATAGTCCGTCACTTTTCCGACCACACGCACCGGTTGCCGAGTTTGAAATCGCTCAAAGTACCCTCTATAGGGCACGCGAAAAAATTTGCAGTGTATCACTCCTGAAGCATCCCGAATCGAGACATCGTAAATTTTGCGTTTTGATTTTCCGAGTTGGTAACTGCTCACGCGTATGACCTCGGCTTTGAGGCTTACGACTTCGTCCTTTTTGAGACTCGAAATATTGCGGGCAGCTCTTCGGTCTTCATAGGCTCTTGGATAAAAGTCCAGAAGATCGCCTAAGGTTTTAATACCTTTCTTTGAAAGCATAGCGCCAAGTTTGGGTCCAACCCCCTTAAGGTACTGAATTGCTGTCTCAGGTTTATGCGCCATGGTCCTAATAAAGGCAGTTTCTATTTTCCAGTCAACAAATCCGTGGCAAAATTAAGCTCTATGAGCGAAATCACAGAATTTTTTAAGATCCGCATCAGTAATTTACGGCCGCAAAAAACGATTACCTTCGATTTGTATGTTTTGATTAATGAGCACTTTACACTTTATCTCCGTGCCGGCGATGCTCTTTCGAATGAAAAATTTGAAAATTTAAAAAACAAAGATCAAGGCGATACCTTTTATGTGAAAGAGTCGGACCGAGCGGCGTACAAAGCTTTTGTTCATTCGCAAATGACGGCATCAGATTTGTCTCCGCGAGAAAAAGCTCAAATTTTACGCGACAGTTCTGTTTCTTTGGTTGAAGAGATCTTTGAAAATCCTGATGTTCATAAAGCTCTCGATGATTCAAAGCCGATTATTACTGAATTTGTAACATTCATGGAAGCCGAGCCTTCTGCGATGGGACATTTGATTAGCCTCTCGGGCCATGACTTCTATACTTATAATCATTCA
>JBFWYS010000487.1:0-3323 GCA_050186175.1 Pseudobdellovibrionaceae bacterium | reverse complement strand
ATGAACGGCGAAATAGTTAAAACTTCGCCGGTGGCCCTCCAAGCGGCCTCAATTTCATTTTTGTATTTACGCGCCGT
The DNA here is from genome assembly GCA_050186175.1 of Pseudobdellovibrionaceae bacterium. GTDB lineage: Bacteria > Bdellovibrionota > Bdellovibrionia > Bdellovibrionales > Bdellovibrionaceae > JBFWYS01. The sequence goes on along the minus strand of JBFWYS010000487.1, from coordinate 3,246 downwards.
TAAAAATCAAAAGTGGTCCGTCAAAGATAGCGAACGTCAAGACCTAGTGACTCATCTTCAACTCGAAGAAAAAGAAAAACCGCAACCTCTCGAGACACCTCCTCGTTTGCTAAAATCCCGACCTGATATAGGGCATGATCCTGCCTCTGTATATTTGGGCGGAGGTGCAATGAAGCCAGCTGGGGGCTCTTCCGAAAGTTTTGTTAATCTTAAGGCGCGACTGGCCTACCATGATTTACTCGGCATGGATGTAGGGTACGTACCGTTTTCTGAAATTGAGTTTCCGTGGATTGATATCTCTGCTACTCAAAACAAAACCGAGCTCCGTGAGTTGGGTTTTGTATCTTCCACTTCGCTATTTCCTCTTACGCCTTTTGATCAACGTTGGTCATGGAAGATGCGAATTGCGCTTGAGCGCGAGCGAGGCCTCGAATGCCAAGAGTGTTTGTTACTTACTGCTGAGTCTGGAGCCGGTGTGACTCTGGGGGCTGAACGATCGAGATGGTATACGCTCGGATCTTTGCGGCCCGAAGCACATCCGGATTTACCGAGAGGCTTTCGAATTCGCCCCGTGCTTGAGGCCGGCGTAATTTTGAATCCAACCGATCCTTATAAAATGCGCTTGTTAGCTCGAAATCTTTGGTCGCTGGACTTCGACAAGTCGAGCCAGAGAAATTTAGAATTTAAGTGGGACCACTCGTGGACCATGGATCGCAATAACGAAATTCGCCAGAGCAATTTGATTAATTATCAGGCACACTCCACTGACCCGGCCTGGTTCGAAGCGAAGCTCCACTGGGTTCATTATTTTCGTTGAGTTTTTTATTATTTTTGGAAAGAATGCTCGCAGCATAACAACAACAAAGGGAGATTTATGCGTAAATTATTAGCACTCTGTGCAACCGTATTAGCGGCATCTTATGTTCAGGCAGCAGACACCATGGACGGATGCGGTCTTGGCTGGCAAGTAACTAGCGGCGAGACAATGATGGCAACAACAACTCGTGGAACAACAAATAATTTCGTTCCACCTTCTTTCGGCATGACTAGCGGAACGATTGGTTGCAAACAGCTTCCATTCGCAGCAAACGAAAGAGAAGCCGTTAACTACGTTGTTAACAATTTCTCAAGTTTGAAGCAGCAATTGGCTGTTGGACAAGGCGAGTACGTTGATGGATTGTCAGAAGTTATGAGCTGCAATAGTTCAGCAGTTCGCTCTCAGTACAACACTGTGGTATCTCCAGCTAAAAATGGTGTTGAGCTTTACAAAAATTTGAAAGCGGTTTGCGGTTAATTTTTTAACCGGCAATTTGCCTTTTCTAAAAGGAGCCACCCGGCTCCTTTTTTTATATTTCGATTTAAGAAATCTGTCGCAAAGCTCAAAGTGCAGTCCAGTTCACTCATTGCGATTGAAGAGTGCTTGTATTGAATGCAGACCAGCTAGTGGTCGTATTAAACGGAGCCCTTTATGCAGAACAGCCTCAGCTAGAGTTTTCTCTGTGAGCGGCATCTGCCATAGACGGGCTGCGGTTGAACTTGGTATGACCGATGACTTTCGTCCTCGGAGAGGACGAGGCTTAGTTGCCTCCATTTTCTTGAAGGCATTCAAGTTATTACTGAAGTTTAGATCAAGAAACTCTTTCACAAATCTTAAAAGAAAGAGGGCTCATTGTGTCTAAAATGTATGTGAAGGAGCCATTTTGAGGCCTTTTCCCGTATTCCTTTCCCCGTAGTTCAAATTAGAGAGTCTTAAAACCTCTTTTAGGGCACTGACCTTGCACCTTCGATCCTTGAATTTTTATTGGAGATCCTGTGACAAGAGGCCTTGGTTTAATCTTATTATTGCTGATTGCTAATATAGCTTATGGAGCGTCCCCTCGTTTTCAAGATGTTCCAGCAGATTCTCTTTTTTCAAGCTATGAACCTCTGCAAGTAAAAATAGCGGCTCCTTTTCATATCTTACTCGATGAAAAGAAAAAAAAGAATTATGTCGAAATAAAGGAAATTACAATCGACGGAACCATTTCCTATGAGCAGCCTAATTCTCCAAAAAAAGAGATTCCAGTTGAGATCCATATTAAAGGTTTTAGCTCAATCAGCGGATGTCAGTTTCCAAAAATCGAAATTAAATTTAAGTCTAAAGATACCGAAGGCACTTTGTTTTCGACAATAAAATCTGTGGATCTAAATACCCACTGCGGAGAATGGATCGAAGACAATACGGCAGACGGCGCTATCTATGTTCAATCTGGATATCACAATCATCGCGAGGCTCTTGTTTATAAAATGATGGAGGTGCTCGATATGCCATCTTACAAATCGCGTCCCGTTTGGATTGAATACCTGGATTCAGAAAAACCGATGGAGTTTCCGACACCGCATAAAAAATACCAAGCTTTTTTTGTTGAGGATTTTGGCGCACTGAAAAAACGCATCGGCGCAAAAGAAGTGCGTGGCTTCGATGATCCATTCAAAGAAACCGATCCGAAAAAGAAAAACGAAATAGTTTATGCTTTCAAAGGTGTTGTAGAATCAACCAATATGGACGTGGAAGATGCGATTCGCATTCACTTTTTACAAAGCCTCATCGGAAACGCCGATTGGTTTTTGCGAACTCATGAAAAACAACGACGATTCGAAAATATAAAAGAGGACGAGAACGCAGATGAGAATCTGAGTGAGAATGAAAAAAAAGAAAAACTTGAACAGGCGCTCGCGGATAGTGAAGATCCGACCAGCCTCTGGAACGCTAAAATCGTCGAGCTTCCTAATAAAAAGTGGATTCCTTTTCCTCAAGACTTTAATTTTTCGTCATGGGCTTCAGCAGGTCAGGGATGGAACGCCACTCCAAGTATCAAACCGTTTGTCGACGCGAAAAATTACGAAAATGTGAAGAAGTCTTTCTTAGAAAAGAAAGCTCATCTTTATGATGTCTTGTCGGCTCTGGATCACGATCCCAAGGGTAAAGAAAACGCAAAGAAACTCTTAGACCGCTTCTTTGAAGCTCTTCCAGAATTGTAAATCTCTTAGAAAAACTTGAAACCAAAGTGCCCGCCGTACCAAATGGTAGCAATGCCGCGTTTAACGCGCGCTTGCTACCATTTGGTACGGCGGGCACTTTTGAAAGTCCTTCAACTGGGCCTTTCTAAATCGTTACGATTTTTTATTAATATGGATCGAGCAATTATATCCGCCAAACTGACACGATCAACCCTTATCGGTCATCAAACCTTCGCGTAAGTATTC
>JBFWYS010000486.1:0-3329 GCA_050186175.1 Pseudobdellovibrionaceae bacterium | reverse complement strand
CTCTTTCTTAATTGCTTCGAGGCCAGCAGCCCGATCAAGCACGACCCACATATCTTGAGAAACTAGGGCAGTTTGCAATCTTGCGTAATTCTCTGGCGTAATGCTTGCGGGGTCGATCATCAAGCGCATATTTTTATCGCTGAATTTCGTTCGCTTCTCGGGCGTTGACGAGCAACCCACCATAGCAATAGTCATTAGAAAAAGTGTGATTGATTTTATCTTCATAGAGTTCCCCTTTTTAGTAATCTGCTGAAACTGTCTTCTGTGTCGCGGTGAACTCTCGAACCCGCGACGCTTGAAGGATTTTGTTCATGCACTTTCTTATTTTTGTTGTGACTTGCATCTTGCCGCCATACTTGGTGAGTGGGCACCAGACAGCCGCTTTGAAGCTGACGCTCTTTTGATTCCATATTAGAAAGTAGGCTTGAATACCACGTCCAGAACTGCCCTCGTGAATCTTGCTTGGCGCTACATCACCCGAAAATTCCTCGATTGGACTAAGCAGTCGCTCGGCAGCTTGAGGTGTTACTCCGATTGAATCTAGATATTCGACGACTTTTCCGTTGTGAGTAACAAAGTAGAGTGTTTCACTTTTGACGCCTAAAGCAGTTTGGACTTCCAAACACTTGCAAGGGGCACCGAGTTTTGCCTGACATCCAGCTTGTTGTTCAGGCTGGCATTGAGAAGGACGAAGTTTTCCATATTTCTTTTCGAGATCGGATACAGTTTGATCAATTGGCGTATTCTTAACGAGATCAGTTTCACCGCCGAAGAATCCCGTCAGCATAAAGAAGCTAGTTGATAGTAAAAGAACTCTTAAATGTTTCATGTGTCCTCCCCATTTGATTCTTCATCTCTTGGAACAAGCCGATGAATCGCGATTCGTGCCAAGCCGTTGAAGATTTCCATTTCCTTAAAGTATTCTGCTACATTTGCACGTTTTGTTTTTTTGTCTGGCTCTCCTGTGAGAATCCATGTGAATGAAACATCCAAGGCATCACAGAGTTTTTTGACGACCTTCAAATCAGATGGGCTGACTCCATGAGCGATCCAACTACTCAAAACGCTTGGTGCTACTCCAGCAATTTTAGCGGCGGCCCGAATACTAAGCCCATGTTCGTGAAGACAAGACTTGAGCCTTTTGCCCCAGTGATCTTCTTTTGTTGTTTTTGGCTTTCGCCCCTTCTTTTCTGGTGCCATGTCGTATGTATCGACGCATAAAAAAATAATTATAGAGTCCTGTATTTTTGAGCGAACGCTGTTCAATTACCTGTCCATGCCAAATTAGTGCTTGCAGAAGTCTGTTGATGGTATTTAGGCATGATTGAAATTATCAGAAATTATTTTCTGTCCAATTCACTGCACAGGACTCAGATCAAGGAGCATTCTTTGCAACGCACACATTTGATTTATGAGCGGCTTGTAAGTAAAACCACATGAACCATTGGTCACGTCATAAAAATTGAATGTGAGTGGAGTGTGACGGTTTGCTGCGTGGTCATGCGCGAATGACAAACAATCGCGTGAAATTGAAAGTTACTTTATGAAATCAGAATTTATCAAAATCGAAAAGGGACTGAGGACCGGCATCAATACGCGAGTTGGTGATCTCCTTTTCCAAGAACGCAAACACGTTGGACGATCAATAAGAACCGCCTGCCGTAGGCTCAAGATCAAACGACGTAATTTAAGGCGGTGGGAGCTTGGACTTGCTTCACCACCCGCTGATGTCTTCTATGGATTGGTTAAATCTTACGGGAAAGACTCTTTCATACGAGCCGCGGAACTCGATCTCGAATTTCAGCTCGAGAAATATCAAAGACACCTTCAGCAGAATGAAGATCAAGGACTTGCAATTTTTGAATGTAAACGACCTGCCAACATCCAAAGAAAAGTCGCTCAATTTGAGATTGCAGCTTAGGAAAGGAAATCAATCATGGAAGCTAATACTCGTCCCACTGTTCTCATTGGCGAAGATCATACCGATCTACGGTCATTCTACTCAAAGGTTTGAAAATCACACATAAAAATCAAGTTGAAGTAATCGGCGTTTTATTCAGTATATTTGCCGAAAATGCCAGAGGTAAGTACCAATGGACACACGGGGATGCCAATAGCAGTCAAAGAGGGTCAAAATCATTATAAAATCCAGTCAAAGTGCAGCAAATTATTCCTATTTACAGTTTGTTCCACATCGACCTGAGTTGTAAAATTGGTTTCTCACAAAGGAATAAGGCATGGGAAACGTCGGTTTATTTATTGGTGCTGGAGCATCTTGCGAATTAGCGATGCCCTTGGTTTGGGAACTGACCCATGAAATTAAAGAATGGCTCACTCCAGACAAATTACGATCTTTAAATGCAGGTTGGAAGCAACAAGGCGGGGGCTACGAAGATCAGGTCATAGAAGACTGTGCAAACATCCTCACAATGCCGAATCTTCACTACGAAAGTATTCTTGGATACTTAGAAACGCAGTTTCGCAGAAATAATCGGCGTGATGATCCCTACCACGGAATTTACTGCCGACTCATCGAGATTATCTCTTATATGCTCTATGAGAGACACGTTAAAAACCAAGACTACATTTTGCGAAACATGAAATTTTTTGAAGGTATTCGTCATCTCGCTGAACAAAACTCTCCGCTTTGGATTTTCTCTCTGAACCATGATCTTTTAATAGAATGTTTGGCAGCCCACTACAGTATTCCTCTAAGCTCCGGGTTTACTGACGACATAGTGACATTGCCGAGAAGAAATAGAGCCGGTGTTAAAATTGGAGAATTGCGAGCGCAGGTCTTGACTGGTGAGCAACTTGAAAAATCAAGTATGTCCTTTTTGAAACCTCAGACAACTGGGATTAACTTATTGAAAATTCACGGTGCGCTGGATGTTTTTACTTTTAGAGATGGAAAGGACTTGCTGAAGCTCCTTCCGCTTTCTAAAGACGCGTCTGTTCAAGGATTGTTAGAAAGTCTTCGGGCAGCTAACGAAGAACTACTTTACGTAGATGGAAACTCCGCACACCCGGTCAAGACAATAAATGAAATCACTTACGCCGACGAGTCCGGCGAAATGCAATTTTTACGTCGAACATTACTCTCTGGAGCTTACAAATATGACAAGAGGGTAAGTCAAGTTTTACCGATCTGCCTTCTCAATCATTTTCAGTCAAACTTAAACCATGTTTCTAAGCTCATTTGCATTGGATACGGCTTTGGAGATGAGCATATCAACAAGATCATTCGTCAATGGTTGGAGTTCAGTGCAAAGCGAAGCATAGAAGTTGTTAATCCTGGTATCAAAGATATTCCGGCAAGCCTGCTTCAC
>JBFWYS010000485.1:0-3340 GCA_050186175.1 Pseudobdellovibrionaceae bacterium | reverse complement strand
AATATCGTTTTTTCTTCTAAGCAATATCGAATGGCTCTGAGACCTAAAAATGGATTATCTTCTTTTGGAATATTTAAATAAGGAATTTGTTTGTCGCCCCCGACATCCAAAGTTCGAATGATCGCCGTGTGGGGAGCCACTTGCGAGAGGACCTTTTTATAAACTTCAAACTGCTCTTGCTCAGACGGCGGGCTCTGCTTTTCTAGAAATAAAAATTCAGTGCGAAAAAGACCAACCCCCTCAGCTCCTGCGGCGAGGATTGCATCTAGGTCGGAGGTGCGACCCATGTTGGCTTTTAAATTAATTTTGATGCCGTCTCGAGTGACTGGCTTTACATCTTTTAATTTAGCGAGTTCTTTTTTTTCTTCGATGATCAGGCGAATCTGACTTTGAGTTTTTTCTACTGTTTTGGGATCCGGTTTTAAAACGATCGATTTTGATTGCGTATCCAAAGCCGCAGGCTCACCCGACTGCGCTTTTTCAACCACGCCCTTTACACCCACCAGCGCGGGAATATTATAAATTCGCGCCATGATTGCTGTGTGTGAAGTCGCTCCTCCCAATTCGGTGGCAATCCCAAGAAGCATTTTCTTGTCAAATGATGCAAACTCCGAAGGAGTGATATCTTGGGCGACCACAATACTGGGTACAAGCGGACCTCTGTTGGTCTCGTTTGTGCCAGCCAGAATCGCTAGCAGGCGACCTTTAACATCTTTAACATCTAAAGCACGCTCTCTTAGATATTCATCATCGAGACCTGAGAACTGCTCTACAAAAAGATCAAAGACAAATTGGGTCGCCTCGAGAGCGTTTTTATCTTCCTCAAAAATTTGCGCTTTGATCTGTTCGCTTGCCTCTGGATCTTCTACGATCATTTTATGAGCGGAAAAAATTTCGGCTTTCTCGGCGCCCATTTCTTCGCGAACTAATTTTTCAAGGCGACCGAGATCTGCTAGAGCGACGGTAAAAGCCGATTCGACTTTTTTCCACTCGTCTTCTTTGGAACCGGCGCAGTAAGTGCCTAAGGAAAGTGAATGTGTCTCTGTTTGCATAAGAAACACAGGGCCAAGAGCGGCCCCCGAAGAAACTGTGTGACCGAAAAAAACAGAGGTTTCAGACATTAGGCTTCGACTTGAAATTGTGAGTTAACTAACTCTTGAAGGGCCGCAATGGCTTGGCTTTCATCTTCGCCTTTTGCAATGAGAGTGATTTGCGAGCCTTTTTTTAAACCCATGCCCATAATGCTCATAATGGATTTGCCGTTTTTTACTTTATCACCGAACTTGATTTCGATTTGGCTTTTAAACTCACCCGCTTTTTTCGCGAAAATTCCTGCGGGCCGAGCGTGCATTCCTTCTTCATTTAAAATCGTTAAATTGATTTCCATAGGGGCTCCTCAAAAATTATGAATTCATTTCGCAGCTTAAAATGGCATCGCCTTTTTTAACATGCGCTGCTTTAGCGATGTTTTGGATTTTACGGCCTTCACTGTTTGTAATAACAATAGGAGTTATCACAGACTTTGCTTTTTGTGAAACAAGGGCTAAGTCGAATTGTAAAAGTTTTTGGCCGATCTTCACTTGATCTCCCTCTTGAACCCAGCTCTTAAAACCTTCGCCTTGCATTTTAACAGTATCGATTCCAACGTGAATCAAAATTTCCGTACCTTCTTTAGTTTTGATGCCGACAGCATGAGAAGTATGGAAAACCTGCTCAATGGTGCCTTCAACTGGAGATACGACTTCGCCATTTGATGGGACGATCGCAAATCCATCCCCTAAAATTTTCTGCGCTAATGTTTCATCGGGGACTTCACTTAGATTCAAAACTTTTCCATCGATCGGCGAATAAATGATGTTAGAACTAGATTCTTGGCTCATCCATTTTTTGATTTCGTCTTTGATTGTGTCAGATTCAACTCCGAACACGACTTGGACGTTGCCGCCGCCGGCATTGAGGACACCGCTTGCACCCAGTTGCTTTAATTTGTCGTTCTGAACAAGTTTTGAGTCTTTTAGCTGCAGACGCAAGCGTGTGATGCAGGCATCGATCGTCACGATATTTGGCGCTCCTCCAAGGGCTGCTAAAATCTCTTTTGATTTCTCGCTGCCTTTCGCGTTTGAAGCTACGGGTCCTGCGTCTGCATCGGTTTCGCGACCCGGAGTTTTGAAATTAAAAAGAGGAATCGCAAAATAGAAAACTGAAAAATACAAAAGTGAAATGAAAGGACCCACAACTAGGATAAGCCACATGCTGTTTTTCTGATTAAAAAATCCAAGTCCGAAGTCGATTAAAGATGCTGAAAAGGTGTAACCCAAGTGAATATCAAATGCATTGGTCAGGACACCTGATAAAAAAGCTGCAAGCACGTGAAAAACAAAAAGAAGAGGGGCAACGAAAATAAATGCGAATTCAATGGGCTCGGTAATTCCTGTGATAATGGAAGTTAAAGCCGCTGCAAGCATCACTCCGAAAACGGCTTTCCTCTTCGACTTTTCTGCTCTTAAAACCATAGCCATTGCAGCTGCTGGCAATCCAAAAAGCATCAGTGGAAATTCAGCAGCCATAAATTTTCCTGCTGAAGGATCTCCTGCGAAAAAACGCGCCGTTTCTCCACGGACGACTTCTCCAGTTGAAGTAACAAATTCACCAAACTGATATAAAAATGGTGGGTAATAAACGTGGTGTAATCCAAGTGGAATCAAAAGTCTTTTTCCGGCGGCATAAAAAGCAGGGCCCCAATCAGATCCCATGACCCATGCGCCAAAATGATTAATCTCGCCTTGAATCGGCGGCCATAAAACTGAAAGAGCAAAGCCGAGAACAATTGCAGTAGCGGCGCTGATAATCGGTACAAATCTTTTTCCGGAGAAAAATCCGAGCACAGGGTGCAATTTTATATTTTGGAAACGAGAATAAAGCATGGCGACAACAAGACCGATTAAAATTCCGCCAAAAACCCCGGTATCAATCGCGAGCTTGAGTTCGAGTGCTGTACTCATGACTTTCAAAACATTCGCGAGAGTAAAATAACCAACAACTGCAGCTAAGCCCGCGATACCAGCTCCACCGGTGAAACCGATTGCAACACCAACCGCAAAAACTACAGGAAGCTGTTGGAAAATCGCAAGGCCGCCGTTAAATGCAACATCCGCAATCACACCCAAGGCTTTTGATTGTTGAGTTTCATTCATTTTCTGCAGCATGCGTCCAACCGCAACCAAAAGACCGGCCGCTGGAAGAACAGAAACAGGAATCATTAATGATTGGCCCACACTCTGCAAAACTGAAATGAACGAATTTTTTAGACTTTTTTCCATCTGTTTTCCGATCTAATTTG
>JBFWYS010000484.1:0-3347 GCA_050186175.1 Pseudobdellovibrionaceae bacterium | reverse complement strand
CGAGGACCTAAGATCAAATATTGCAAAAGAAAATTTTGTTCTCGTCCGCAAGCGAGCTCACGCGCTTAAATCCAGCAGCTCAAACTTAGGACTCAGCTACCTGGCCACAATGCTAGAGAAAATCGAGAAGGAAGAAATTCACGACAGCGAGCTGATCAATTACGTCGAAAAAATCGACGTGGAATTTAAGATCGCATCAAAAGAACTCGAAAAATATTTAGGGTAGCTTATAAACTTTGCAAGCCGAAGTTCCGATACCCACTGAGCTCAAAAAAGTCCCCTGTCAAAAATATAACGATATAGCTGACGAAACTTATTCTGCAGCGGGTATGGAGTCTGCATATAGACTCCCCTTAGGAGGACTTATGAATTATCTTACTATAGCCTTTGTTGTGCTCTGCGGATCTATATCTTGGGCGAGTACCTATGACACCGTGGTACTCAAGAAGGTTACCAGTGTCACTGAGTGTAATTGTCAAACGCGCGCCGAAACAACCAAATGTGTCTATACTGTGAATTTTGAAATTTACGGAGTTACGGAATTTGTAGATGAGAGAGCCCGCTTTATTGAAGGGGTGGATCCTCAGCCTTACAAACGACAAGAGTCTAAATTGGTAGATGGAGGCGAGTGGATTAACAATAAAGATTATGCGACCTTACAGTGCCAATTGAAGCGCAAAACACACCTCTTAATGATGAAGGTCACCGAAAGTAAATAGAATACCGAAATATGGTGCCAGTCGACTTTTTGCCTCATCTCACATCAAAAAAAAACTGATCGATGCGACCCGAGACAAAAAGTCGACTGACACCTTTCTGTCTGTTATTCGCAGACTGTGATCTCGTTTCTTGTGCAAATATTATTACATTCAAGAGTGGCAAAATAACCGATTTCTTTTTTCGGGCTCCAGTCATCGGTTCCAGGTAGGTAGAACGTGTCGTGAAATTGGATTGTGGCAAATTTTGAGTTCCATGGATTTCTGATTTCCAAAGAAATTTCAGAACCTTCTTTTGTGCTCTCGTCGACCCAGTTAATTGCCGAATAGTCATATTCGACAGGAATAGTATTGTGTTCCATCTCTTCTTTTGTAGGAATGGGGCGATTGTAGAACTTTGTCATAAATCCTCCGCCGGTAATTCCGCCATATCTTTCCCAGACTAAAAAAGCAGGACGGTTGAGGCCTGGAGTGACAAGTCGTTTTGCAAGTGGTCCGTCATAAATAGCCGCATTCGCGCCAGTAAAGGTGATACTCACAGGCATCTCTGTTCCATCGATTTGAACTGAGCCGTTGTACAAAAGGCCCGCCGTCGAAACTGGTAGCAATTGCGCGTTAGACGCAATATTGCTACCAATTTCGACGGCGGGCCCTTTGATCGTGATTTTTATAGTTGGCCGAAGGCGGGGCGGCTTACGTAGCGGTCCATTTCTGATTGGGAGAGTTTTACAAGAGTTAAAAACGGAGACTCTCCATCTCGACAGGTTTTTTCCCGATCTGGAATGGACACAAAACGAGAAGACTCTTCGTTTCGGTATCTTTCGAATCTATTGAATGCAGCTTGCTCACTTCCGTAAATTCTTTTTGCTTCGCGGTCTAGAGAAGTCATTTTGTTTCTCTGTCTAGATACCAACGTACTCCATCCCTTTTTATTTCCCCAGTCACAGTAGAGAGCATAAACAGAAGTGCGAGCGGATATTCTAAAGAATCTTTCGATCACCAATCGGCGTCCTGTTGGAGGGTTCCCATGCGAATCCAATGGAACCTTTTTATCGATTTCAGAAAAAAAGTGAGGAGGTCGTTCTCCCCTATAAATATTAGAAGCAAAGCCGCTGTTTGACAGAAGACAGACCAACATTCCCAAGCCAAAGGCAAGGGAGACTTTCGATATTTTTTTCATGTGAAGACCTCTCTATTTTACTTTTAGTTTTTCAACGTAGAGAGATAAAATAGAATTAAATTCTTCTATTTCTTTGACTTGAGTTTTGGCAAAACACTTTGAAGGTTCAACAAACTGATCATGCATGGGTTTCACTTGTTTATGAAACTGGCTGTACACACCTTCGGGAGTTCGGCCTCTCTCTTTGACATCCCTCTCTAGGCGCCTCTCATATCTAAGCTTTTCGGGCGTGTCGAAGAAAATCAAGTCGTCAAAGTATTTCCGGACGTCTTGTGTATGAAAAATCAAAATCCCATCCACGATGATCACTGGCTTTGGGTCTATACGAAGCGTTTCGGACTTCCGCTTATGAGTAGCAAAATCATATATTGGAATTTCCGCAACATTTCCGGTTTTCAAAATCGACAAAGATCCAGCTAGGGCCGGAAAATCAATACTGTCTGGGTGATCAAAGTTAACAGACCCGCCGTCAAAATCAAAACGAGCCGATTGATCAATATAAAAATTATCTTGAAAAACAATCTCACAAGATTGAGGCCCCAGCTTTTGCCTAAGAGCGTGAGCAAAATAAGTTTTGCCAGAGCCACTGCCACCGGCAACTCCTATTATATAAGGAGCCCTATTTTGTTTGGTAAAGCCTGTCACCTGCATCCCCTAACCCAGGAACTAAATACCCAAGAGAATTTACTTCTTTCTCGACATTCAACGTGATGATCTCAACATCCGGATGCAGATTGTGAATTTTCTTAACTGCAAAATCGCTCACTAAAATTGTAAGAACTTTAATCTGTTTAACTTCGTAACTCTTGAGACGATCGATCGCCGCAATCATTGTATCGGCCGTTGCAACAAGAGGATCACAGAGAATTGCCATCTTACCCTTAATGTCTGCCGGCATTTTAAAATAGTACTCAACCGTGTTGTTAATAAAGCGATCTCGATAAATTCCGATAAATCCTGCAGAGGCAAATGGAATCATCGATAATACCGGATCAAGCATTCCACTTCCCGCCCTCATAATCGAAACAACAACCGGAGCATTCCGAATTCTCTCCACTTTTGTTTTTGCAATTGGAGTTTCAATGTCCACAGTTTTCATTTCAGTCCAGTCGCGCATCACCTCATGGGCGAGGATACGACTGATTTCTTTTACAATCTCACGAAACTCAGATGAGCTCGTGTTTTTATCACGCAAATAACCCAGCTTATGCTTTAAAAGCGGATGATGAAGGACGGTTGTCTTACCAACGATTTGCACAGGCTTCGTCGCCGTTTTTTTCTCTTTCACCTTAATATTTATCTTTTTGCTTTTCACATATCCCCCTAAAACACAGTTCCATCACTTTTTATTTGAATCGGCGGTGGCCCACCCTGCCTTTTCTCTGCAGCTAAAAATCGCCCAGCCCACCACGTTCCGCCTTCAAGTACTTTTGCCAAAGGAAACTCAGATG
>JBFWYS010000483.1:0-3350 GCA_050186175.1 Pseudobdellovibrionaceae bacterium | reverse complement strand
CCCAACCCTTACATCAGAAAATTGAAATCGCACTGACCTTTCAGTCGGAAGGTTCTTACTTTGACTGTGATCAATAAAGAATCCTGGACAAAAAGACGACTTCCGCCTTTTTGTCTACTCTGGCGTCACAAAGTCATAAGCCGTCACTGCCCTTCACGACTTTTAAAGGCACTCTCCCCTTTAGTCAGATCCTTCGTCATAAAGACACTCAGGGGATCTGGCTTGTAACCTCCAAATGGAGAGGCCATTTCATATCCGAGTTTTTGATAAAAACGAATGGCCGCAGGCTGATGAATTCCGGTCTCTAACTGACTAAGAAAAATTTTATTTTCCATCAGCCATTTTTCAAGAACGCCGATAATACATTCCGCAATTCCTTTACCTCTCTGAGATTCGGGAACAAAAAATCTTTTTAGCTCGCCATAGGTGCCTGCAATTTTAGCGGCACCAATTCCGACCAGCTTTCCATCTATGTAAGCTCCCATAAATCTGCAATTGGGTTCTGCAAGAACAGCTGGAGAATCCAAATGATTGCTTTCTGCGGGATAAAGACTTTGCTGATACTCATCAAGCTGAGCAATCAAAGCGAGAACTTCAGGGTCAAACGGAGAAGCCAATTTAATAATCAACTCGTTAGGCATTCGAATCCACCATTTCTCCAGGCTGTCTATGCACGCGTCGTCTCCTTTAAAAGCAAGAGATTAATTGGCTCCTTAAATAATCAGGAGGTGCATCCTTCCAATAGGAAAGTACGTATCCACCATCTCCAGAACCCGTCGGCTTTACCGAGAGCGCTCCTGCCATCAACAAATCCTTCATATGATCGCGAACTGGTGGACTGGAAAGATTCCAACGATCAAAACAAGACTGAGCTAAATCAAGAGCCTCTTTTAAGACCCTTTCTTCAGATTCTGGCTTCTTTATTTCTTTTTCAAAGAGAGACTTTCCGCACAGAGCTTTTTCACAAAGTGCAACAGCTCTTCTCATTTCGTAGTCGATAAGGGCTCCCTCATCGGGATCTTTAGCGATCAATGCTTTTACCTTTGCAACACACTCCGAGGTCACGCCTCTTTTACCTGTATAAGAAACGTATAACTGAGGTTGCCAATTCAACCTTAAAGGCGTTTTTTCGCCTTCTCTTAAAAACCGAATTCCAGTTCCTAAAAGTGAAACAGCAATATCCACTCCACTCGATTCTCCGTGAAAAAGATTTTCAAGGTTTCGCGAAAATTCGTAATGATCTTTTTCAGGAATGTACCCCAGATGTCCCAGCCACCGACTGACGGCCACACAAAGTGCAGCCGAAGCCCCTAATCCCGCACCGATGGGAATTTGATTGAAGAGAGAGACTTCACCACGAATCAGTCCGCGGTCGATCTTAAGATTTTCGAGAGCTTTTTCAAGCACACCAAAAAATAAAAGCTGCAACTCTTCTCCGTGTTTTCCAGAGAACTCAACATGCAAAGACTTTTCTGACTTCCAATACTTAAGCTCCAGCTCCAATCCTTTTAAAGGAAACGCGAGTGCAGGAGAACCCCGTAAAACCGAATGCTCCCCTGCTAAGATCCATTTTCCGTAATGAGTGGCTGTAAAATTCGGAGCGATCACTTTAGGTCTCCAAAACTCGAATAAACTCGAAACTGTGGGAGCTCTTTTACAAATTTCCGCGCTTCGCTCATATGCTCAGGTAACCACAACATATGGACATTCGCTCCTGCATCCATCGTGATGAGAGGTCCCGTACCGGCATCATGCCAAAATTGCTGAGCTTTACGAACCACAAAAACAGATTCAGGTGTCATATAAGAAAATGGAGGAGCCGCCGTTTCGAACAAGCCATGCATATCCCAGAATTCGGCCCAGCAAAGCTCAAAAGAGTTTCTCCACTCTTGGTTTTTTAAACTTTGAAGCAATGAAGCCAGTCTTTCCTGAGCTCTTTCAGGGCGCCCTCGAAACAAAGCACTGCTTGGAACTCGTAAATGAGCCTCGCTGCTTGAAACTATTTTTTTATGATCTTCAACGACCACAGCTTGATGCAAAAGTTCTTGATAGGGTAACTCAACAGGGGCTGCACCTTCGCCCTCCCAAATCGCCCAGGGAGAAAAAACAGACCGACAAGAAGATCCAGATCCCACACGTGCATATTTCGAAATTTCCGACAAAGAAACTTTTTTTCCAGAAATCTCAGAAAAAGCCTCACAAGCCGTTAATGTTAAAGCCGCAAAACTTGAAGCGGAAGAAGCGAGTCCGCAATCTGAAGGAAAATTATTAACCGAGCGAACGGTAAAGCTCCCACTCACACCAAATTCTTTTTTCAAAAAGTTAAAATGCTGGAGGAATCGAGCTTTTCCTTTTTTAGAAAGCTCAGGAACTTTACAGTTATCTTTTTGAAGAGGCTCCCAAGAATCCGCAGGTCCTGTTGACTCTTCGATTTCAATGAAGGTTCGTAAATTCTCAAGGGTCCATGACAGAGAGGCATTCGAAGGGCGATTCGCATTGGAATCCACCTTTCCCATGTACTTAATGAGCGCAATGTTAGAAGGGGCTGAGTTTTGCCATTTCATTAGACTCTGCACTTTTAGAGAAGCGCAATTCCCCCTTTTTTCCTAAAATCCCCATCCAAACGAATCCGGATTCCATCAGATAGACTTTCACTGGTCGCCACGGGATAAAGATTCTTTCCGCGCAAACACTCTAGAACTTTGTAGCGATGGTCTTTTTCGAAGAAAACCATCAGCACATCTGCGCCCATGGCTCCGCAGCCTTTAGCGGCAAGAACTTCCGGAACTTTCTCAAGGTCTTTTAACAAACTTTCTGTAGAGGTTGCCGTGAGCTCAAGCTTTCGAAGTTCGGCACGAAAGGCACGGATCGCGCGAACAAAACTCTCTTGGTCAGCTGATTTTAAACTCTCGACCGCCGAATACACAGGCCCCTCGAGGCTTGCAAAGTGATTTGCACTCAGCCGTCGCAAATGTTCATGAGTTGGCATTTTAAAACCCGTCGGAACAACGGCAAAATCCAACTTACTAAACGGCCAACTCCAACTTTTGAGTTTTGATTTATTTTTCTCGAAATAAGTAAGTCCACCACGAACCTGAGCCACGAGATCCGCTCCACTAGGAGGCAGACCCTCCCCACTCCACGCCTGTTTTTTGTAATCTTCAAGAAGCTCTCTGAGATCCAACTGCCTCTCTGGCTCCAAAAGAATTGTGTCCTTCCAGGTTTTTAAAGCATACAGCATTGCGAATTGAGCCGTCGATGCTCCAAAACCTCCTCGCCCCTCGTAAGGATCCGTGAACTCCAAAGAGAAAGATGAAAAAACATCCTGATTTTCAGAATAAAATTTGCCG
>JBFWYS010000482.1:0-3360 GCA_050186175.1 Pseudobdellovibrionaceae bacterium | reverse complement strand
AAATTTAAATAATTAGTTGTGAAGACCATGGAGTGTCTAATCTTTAAACACCCCTACATTTTGAGCATAAAAAAACCCACGGATTTCTCTCCGTGGGTTTAGTTTTAAGCTAATTTTTACTCTTATTTTCCGCTTAAAAGACGATCGATGATCGTTTTAAATTCGGGAAATGGGTAGGCGCCTTTAAGAGCGATACCGTTGATTAAGAAACCGGGAGTTCCAGTGATTTCGAACTTTCGAGCCTCGTCCATGTCAGCTTGAATTCTTTTGGCAATGTCTTCTGACTTCAAATCTGTCTCAAGCTTCTTCATATCGAGACCCAATTTTTTTGCGATGTCTTTGTAAAGACCTTCGCCTTTATCACGAAGTCCACCCTGATTTTCGAAAACCTTGTCATGGAACTGATAAGCTTTTTCGTGGCTCTGTTTTGCGATCGCTTCAAAATACTTTGCTCCGGCCATTGCATGCTCGTGGAAATCAAGTGGCAAGTGCTTGAATAAAATTCTTACTTTTCCAGCGAACTCTTTTTCAACCTGCTTAACAGTTTGATATCCGCGTGCGCAGTAAGGGCATTGGAAATCAGAGTATTCAACGATTGTTACTTTCGCATCTTTTGCACCGATCATTGCTCGCGATTCATCGATTTCTGGCTTCAGAGGATTCGCATACTGATCTTCTCTCTTTTTCGTTTCTTCTTCAGCTTGTCGCTTTTGTGCACCCTCTTGAGCATCACGTGCCGCTTTATTAACAACTTCGATAAACTTTGCTGGATCTTTTTCAATCGCAACAAAAACCACATCTGGGTTGTCAGCAATAACTTTTTTCAACTGTTCCGCGTTCGGTGCACAACCGACAGCAGCTAGAACAAACGCTGAAGCTAATAACAATAATGACTTTTTCAAGACTCTCTCCTCTGTTGTTGATACGATTATGTATAAATTTACAACCCGATCAGTGTTACACAGCAAAAGCGAGAGGAAAAGTGTTTTGGGAGCCATTTTGCCATGCGCTTGGTCAGACAAAGGTCCAGTGCCCACAAAGTAGAGCTTTCATAAGTCTATTGGCTCTGGAAATCGAAATCTGAATCGTCTACACTATGAACACTATGGTAAAAATTATTTCTCTTTTGATTTTCAGTTTGGCCTTTGCCGATGCACCACTCAAATTTGACTACGCCGATCTTACCTTGAGAGATATCGATGAATTTGAATCCTTTGCAAAGGCAAAATCCAAAGAGGCCGAAGAAGCTAACTCCTCTGATATTCTTGTTATGACTCTTGAAGTCGTGTTGGCCCGACCTGACAGAAGTGGAGACGGCGTGGTTCGTAAAACACTTCCGATCATCAAAAATGTAATGGAAGATATGAAGGTTGAAGAAAAGGTCGTTCGTGAAATCGTTGCGAGGGCTATAAAAACTCTCAAGGAACCGAAGGCCTCTGAAAAAATCAAACAAATTTCCTATCTAATTGTTCTCGAGAACTTGATGTCTGAACTGAGACCCCGTATCAAATCCGATAAGTGGGTCAGAGACGTATTCGAAAAAATCAGAGATGCTGATTTGGAGATCTCGTCAGAAGCAAAAAAAGAAACTTGGAAAACTATGAAAGACCCAATTTCTCCTTCTGAGACAGCCAAAAAAATACTCCCAAAACCAAAAGACGACTAAAAATAAAATTAACTAAAGAGTAAAAACTCATATGTTTATATTTTCCTCGCGCAGCCACTAACTAAAGGGCACACGAGAAGGTTAGATCCGAGGCGAACACGTGGTGAATTCGCGGAGGCGTACGACACGTACGTCGCAGCGAATTCAAGGCGGTGTGCAACAAAGTCAGATGGGGTCTGAGGCTCGGCGAGGCTTATCGTCCGCCCGCCGCTCGAAGAATCTCATTTTGATACTTAAGTCTGGGGGCCCCCCTACCGATGACTTAAGTGATGAAACTACAAGGAAATCCAGAGTACAAATTCTTAGTTGTCACTGCCGCCCTTGTGGTGACCATGGGTTTCCATACTTTCTATGCAATCACTCAACCTATCAATGTCGCTGTGGCAGCGGAACCTGAGGCTTTTATTAAGTCCTCACGATCACCGGCCAGTCTTGTTGCAGCCGTTACAGTTTCTGAAAAAACTGTTTTAACTTCGCAAGTTCTCGAGTGGGAGTGCGGACAGAAATTAGCTCCCATTGCTGTTACAAGCTCTCAATTGCGCATCAAAGGGAAAAACAGAAAGTCTCTGTGTAACCTTACGGGAATTAAAAATTCAACAAATGGCTTTACGGCTTCTGTTTTTCAGACTTCCAAAGAGGCGTTTACAACAGATTTTATTAATCTTGTAGAGGGCAATAACAAAATTCAGATCACTTCTCGCGATGAGTCCGGAAAAGTTATCTCTTACGAATTACAAGTTCACAAAAATTAATAAAAATTCCAGCCAATACCACCGGCCACACGATGCTCTCGCTCAGTGTATCCTCCGCGATATGTGTAAGTGGACGCCGTCAGTGAACCCGAAGCCGTTTTTGTAAGCGATCTTTTTGCAGTCAAACTTGCGATTCCGTCTGCGCCCAGGAGAGTAGCTTCAAACTGAGTTTTGGGACTGAATGTGTACGTCATCACTAGACGAGTTTCTGGTTTTTCATAGGTCGAAGCACTGAATTCGTGAATCACACGTGTATCAACATAAGAGTTCGCCAACTTAAGATCGATGAAGTTTCCGCTTACAGAATACTTTGCATCTAGACTCACTCCGGGTGCTACCTTCACTTCAACTTTGCTAAGTTTTTCTTTGAGATCGTAAACCGGCCGAACCTCGGGTTTGCTTTTAGCGTAATTATCGAGATGGTATTCTGTTAGGCGACGAATCATATACTCACCAAAAGATCTTTGTTGTTCGGTGTATTCCTGAGCATCAATGTACAGACCTTGTCGTGTATCATAGAACTCAAAGTGTTCTGGATTCTTGATCAATCTTTCTGAGTTCGAACTTCCAAATTTTCGATCGTATCGATCGACAAATTCTTTTGAAAGTTTTGAGTCAAAAATACGATCTTTGAGCATCTGATCCTGAGGCGCGCGCGGAGCCAGAAGCAAAAACACTTCGTAGAAACGCTCCTTCTTTTCAGAGCGAATATCCGACGTATAGCCCCGATACTCGGAACCTTCAGCATGAGCCCGCGAATTGGTAACGCCCATCATCGCTACCATCGCAATTATCAAAATGAGAAACTTTAAAAACTTCTTTTCCATCAATTGCTATCAAATGCAAATCCGGGCCCCACGAGACATCGCAAGCATTTGATTTTTAACGATTTTTTTTACTTGTTATGAGACGTTCACAAATCTTCCTCAAGAGCTGTGAAAT
>JBFWYS010000481.1:0-3408 GCA_050186175.1 Pseudobdellovibrionaceae bacterium | reverse complement strand
TACCTTCGAGGGAGTGGCTCAAAAGCAGGGCCGCAAAACTGTAGAAGCCGATTTGTCTTGTGTTCGTAAAGGTGCGCTTGTTGTTGAAAATGGCAAGGTGCTTTGGAGCGGTGAAGAAATGAAAATACCTAAGGCGCTCTTAAAAAAGAAAAAAGTAAAAGAAATCTCGTTAAAAGGAAAAACTGTTCTTCCGGCATTCACAGAGTGCCACACGCATTTAATTTTTGCAGGAAACAGAAGTGAGGAGTTTGAGCTTCGTAACACGGGCGTGAGTTATCAAGAGATCGCGGCTCGAGGCGGAGGAATTCTCAGTACGATGAAAGCGACTCGCGCAGCATCGCCAAGAGATCTCTTGCAAACGTCTCAGGAGCGCGTGAATCGTTTTGTCGAGCAGGGAGTGACTTGCCTCGAGGTTAAATCGGGCTACGCACTCGACGCAAAAAACGAAATCAAAGTTTTAGAAGTCGCAAAAAAACTAAAAGGCCCACTGATCGTTTCCACTTTTTTGGGAGCGCACGCTAAGGCGCCGGAGTTTGAAAAGTACGAGGAGTATTTAGATTTCTTAATCTCGGATGTTTTGCCAGAGGTTGCGAAAAAGAAATTGAGCTCGCGCGCTGACATTTTTATAGAAAAGGGCTTTTTCGAGGGCGACTCCGCGTTTCGTTATCTAAAAAAAGCTCAGGATCTTGGTTTTTCATTAACAATACATGCGGATCAGCTCAGTTTGTCAGGTGGAACCGAAATGGCTTTAAAACTGGGTGCGGTGTCGGCAGATCATGTGATCCAAGTTGATTCTCCCTTAATCAAAAAAATGGCGAGCTCAAATTTGACGGCAGTTTGTTTGCCGGCTGCAGATTTGTATATGAAGTGTGCTTATCCAAAGGCTCGCGAAATGATTGATACTGGAGTTAGAGTCGCTCTGGCAACAGATTACAATCCAGGCACAAGTCCCACCCAGGACCTGGCTCTCGTCGGCCTGTTAGCGCGTTTAGAAATGAAAATGAGCCTTCCAGAAGTATGGTCTGCCTATACGGTTGGTGCGGCCCATGCTTTGAATCTAGAAAATTCGCGTGGAGCATTAACTTCCGGCCGCGATGCCGATTTTTTATGCAGCGAAGACTCCTGGAAAAACTTCTTTTATCAAGCTGGGTGTACTCCTATTTCGTCGCTGTTCCGTGGTGGCCGACAGATTTACGCAAGGCACTAGAAAACTCACATTTTCTGACATTTTCTTAAAAACCCTTTGATTTTCTGTGTCAGGTATCCCTACGCTGAGGGCACAGCAGCGGGTTTTCACAACTTTGTGTGGGGTGAAGGGATGAAAAATCAAGGCTTAGGGTTAATGCATTCAAAATTTTTTACGCCAGCATTTAACTCAGCTATTTTCGATGGGCCAGTTAGAATTTACTTTGCTCAATTTCACGAAGCTCTCGCACTTAAAGTTTACTTTCATTTGCAAAACCGATTTAAATCCGAAATGACTCTCGCAAAAGATCTCTCCAAAAAAACGGGCGCGAATCTCCTGATTATGATTTATCCGACAGAAGAAAATTTTCGATATGCTTTCGAGGAGTCCGCGCAAAAGAAAGATCTCTTTGCCCTCGACGAATTGTACGCAGATACAATTATTGGAGTAAACGGCCCGCTTGAAGACGAGTTGATGGAACAGTTGTTCCCAATCGTTTGCGATGTCATTGCGAAGTGGGAATCAGAAAAGTTAGCGGAGCCAGAAGTTCCGCGAGCTCAAGCTTCTTTGTAATTTAAGATTCGCAGAAATAGTAGACTTTCCATGAAAGAAGCGTAAGTTGCTCTTATGAAATTCTCGGAAGACCTTCTTATTCATGAGGCACGGGAGATTTACTTCGCTAAAAGCGGATTTAGCGCCGATACTTACACTGACAAATGGGCCAGGTTTCCTCTAGGACCCTTTTCTTTTTATTTACCTAATTTCAAAGCGCGAAGAGAGGCAGTACCTCTTCACGATATTGATCATATTCTGACTGAGTACAGTACAGACTGGAAGGGCGAGATGTTGATCAGTGGTTACGAAGTCGGCACTGGCTGCGGAAAGTATTGGGCCGGATGGTTGATTAATCTGCAAGGGCTTTTACCGGCTGCGATTTTGTTTCCGCGAGAGACTTTGAAAGCATTTGCAAGAGGTCGTAGATCTCGAGGTGTTTTTGGTTTTGCGGACTACAAACCTTTGTTGGAAAAAAAATTAGGGGTGCTTCGTGATGAGCTTTCTGTTCCGCGTGGTGAGGTCGAAGTTTCTTCCGAAGATTTTTTCGCTTTTTTTGGATATTTACTTTTGTCCATGGGAATGTATTTAACCGTACCTCTTTTGATTCTCGGTTTTGTTTTCGGTTGATTTGTTGATTTTCTGAGGTGTTCTTTTTTGCGGCACTAATCTTGAATAGGTGTCATCTAAATATTTTAACCGCATTGTATGTTTGCCCACGTCATCGATAGTAACTTTTTTGCTGTCCTGGCGGATAAAAAATACATTCTATTTAAGGAGCTCTAAAATGCTTAAGTTAAGTTCGTTGTTGTTCATTGCTTTGTTCTCAGCCTCGTCATTTGCGAGCACACTGGTTGTTTGCTCGGCAACTGTTAAGGGAAAGGAACAAACGGCTATATTTAAAATCGAAAAAAATGGAAAATTCGGCTACATGGGCAAAAATATTTATGCAAAGGCAAAAGAAGACTCCATCTTTTACTGGCTCACTCAGGATACCGAGGAATCTGGTGCTGAATGGGAGAAGAACTTTAGAGCGCCAAATGGCTACAGTGTTGTTGAAGTCGGAACAACTGCTGATTCAGTTACAGTTGGTATCTCAAAAGACTTTACAAAAGGTTTCTACAAGTACAGAGACCTTGGTTCTGGAAACGGAAACAGCGAGCTTACGATGGAATGCTCAGTTAAGTAATTTATCATTTTTGCACACAGAATGTAAAAGCCCACTTTTCCCCTAAAGGATGTGGGTTTTTTATAAGCTATTGAGGAGCGTGGAGACTTCGGAGGTCGACCAGTCCAATTCTCCTTCAACCCGATAAATTAAGGAATGGTTTTTATCGAAAATCAAAGTCGACGGCAGCTTTTCCACGCCGAATTTTTTTGCGACTTCAACGTTCTCATCATAAAAATTTTCGAACGAAAATTTGTTGTCTTGCCAGAGCTTGACAACGGCTGCAACGCCCTCACCTGTAAATTTCGCGTGAACAGGTACAATTTTTAACTCTGGATGAGTTTCACTTAAATTTTGTAAACTTGGTAATTCAGTCAAACATGGATAACACCAGTAAGCCCAGAAATGCAAAAGAACGGGTTTGTCGCTGAGTACGCTTTTATCAATAAGTTTGCCTTCAAGTGACTTGATCTCGAGAGGCAGAAGCGGGATTTGCTGCGTG
>JBFWYS010000480.1:0-3439 GCA_050186175.1 Pseudobdellovibrionaceae bacterium | reverse complement strand
AAACTTTGCAACTTCGAGAGTTCTTCGCCACTATTACCCACGAATTAAAAACGGCTTTGGCCAGTGTTCGCATTCAAGGGGAGAGTTTGGGTGAAGATCTAAAAAACTCTGAACACCAAATTTTGGTCAATCGTTTGGTAGCCGATACGGTTCGCCTTGAACTTCAACTTGAAAATTCACTTTTCTTGGCCCACGCGGATCAAGACCAGATGTTTTTTGAAAAAGCGGATTTGCAAAAAACCATTCTTTCATTTCAGCATCAGTTTCCTCAACTGAGG
This sequence comes from Pseudobdellovibrionaceae bacterium, assembly GCA_050186175.1. GTDB lineage: Bacteria > Bdellovibrionota > Bdellovibrionia > Bdellovibrionales > Bdellovibrionaceae > JBFWYS01. The sequence continues at coordinate 3,161 of JBFWYS010000480.1, read as the reverse complement.
CTTATTGTAGAAAAGAATGCAGCCCTCGATGTTGACAAGAGATGTTTCGAAAGCATTTTAAAAAATTTAATTCAAAACGCGTTTTATCATGGTCAAGCGACCGAGGTTCGTTTTTCAAGCGAGATTCTCTCCGCTAAAAACAGTATTCTTCTGAGTATTCAAGACAATGGAGTGGGATTTAGAGGTGATACGAGCAAGCTCGGTGAACTTTTTTCGCGGCATTCGTCTTCAAGTGGCAGCGGAGTGGGACTTTACTTGGTTCAAGATTTAGTCCGTAAAATGAACGGGCAAGTTCGTTGGATTAAAAATTTAAATTCTGGTTTTAAAGTTGAAATCGAATTGAGAGGAGTTCCGGTATGAGCCGCCTTCTCTTAGTTGAGGATGATCGCTCTTTGGGAGCGACTCTTAAAGAGCGACTGCAAAAAGAAAATCACGACGTCGAGTGGGTGCAAACTCTCGCTGAGGCCAGAAAATCTTTTGCTGCAGTTCACTTTGATCTGGTGATTTTAGATGTCGGACTTCCTGACGGGTCGGGTTTTTCTTTAGCCAAAGACCTGAAAAGTAAAAAAGATATTCCTTTGATTTTTATGACAGCGATGAACTCGGCCGAAAATCGCCTCGAAGGTTACGAGATCGGGGCCGAAGAATTTATTCCGAAGCCCTTTCATTTACGTGAACTTCTTTTAAGAGTTTCGCACGTTCTAGGAAGTCATGTGAAGGTATCAAAAATTGAAATCGGCGAATTGTATTTGGATTTAGGGCGAATGAGCGTGATTAAGAAGAGCTCGAAAGAAGAAGAGTTCTTCCAAGCGCGTGATTTTCAGGTCTTAAAAATGTTGATTGAGGCCTCGCCAAAAGCGGTTAGCCGTGATGATATTCTCAATCGTTTTTGGGGAGAAGATCAATTTCCAACTCACCGAACGGTAGATAATAGCATCGTTAGGATTAGACAGATCATTGGTGACAAAGAAGGAACTTGGATTCGAAGTGTAAGAGGTGTCGGCTATCAATGGGCCACAGCTCGGGGAGAAGAAGAATGAATCAAAAATGGATAGCAGCAACTCAAGGAAAGCCCCAAACGACTCCACCAGTGTGGATGATGAGACAAGCGGGCCGATACCATCGGCATTATCAAAATCTTCGTTCCAAAAATTCATTTATAGAATTATGTAAAACTCCAGAGCTGGCAGCGGAAGTCGCCATGGGGCCTATTCAGGATTTTGATTTTGACGTTGCCATTCTCTTTAGTGATTTGCTTTTTCCGCTTGAGGGACTGGGAATGGGTTTAAGTTACGAGCCGGCTCCCACTTTAGGCTGGCATTTAAAACCTGATAATTTTAATCAATTGAAGCCCTGGCAAGAGGCTCTTAAGGCGCTCGAATTTCAAAAAGCGGCTATGCAAATGACACGCAGTCGATTGCCTAAAGGAAAGAGTTTGATCGGTTTCGTGGGAGGACCTCTCACTCTTTTTACTTATGCTGTTGAAGGAGCTCACAAAGGAAGTCTGCAAGAAACAAAAAGGATGCTGACTTTGTTTCCAAAGTTTTGTGAAATTATGGTTCCTCTTCTCATTGAAAATATTCGCTTGCAGTTCGAGGGTGGCGCTGAAGCGGTCATGGTCTTCGACACGGCCGCGGGAGAACTTTCGCCGTATCTGTTTTCTCAGTTGGTAGTTCCAGAGCTAAAAAAAATGGCCGAAGCTTTTTCGGGTCGTCTTGGGTATTATTCAAAGGGCACGACTTGGAGTCATATCGATTGCGACGGCCCTTCTGGAAGTCTAGTGAAACTACCTTGGGCGGGGATGGGATTTGATCATCGTTTTGACCTAGCCGAAGTTATTAAAAGCAAAAAAACTCCGGGATTTGTTCAGGGAAATTTTGATCAGGCGCTTTTGTTTTTAGAACCTAAAGAATTTAAAAAACAGCTGCTTCGTTATTTAGAGCCTTTTCAGGAAATGAGCTTCGAACAACGAGCCCCATGGGTTTGTGGTTTAGGTCACGGAGTTTTACCGCAAACTCCAGAAGACAACGTAAAAACATTTGTAAGAACCATTCGTGAGGTCTTTCAGTGATAAGTTCTATTAAAATTCCAAGTGAGTTATTTAAAAAATATGATGTGCCTGCGCCTCGGTATACTAGCTATCCGACAGTTCCGTATTGGTCTGATAGTCCGATAGCAGAAGAGTGGATCGAACATTTGAATAAAGCTCTTGTTCAAGAAAATGCGTCCTGGTCTTTGTATATTCATATTCCTTTTTGCGAAACTCTTTGCACTTTCTGTGGCTGTAACACTTCAATTACCAAAAACCATGAAGTGGAGTCACCTTACTTGCAAACTCTGCTAAAAGAATGGGATTTATATAAAAAATCTTCTCCTTTGCTTTTAAAGAAAACATTGAAACATTTGCACCTAGGCGGCGGGACTCCAACTTTCTTTTCGCCAGGACATCTTAAAAAACTCCTAGAGGTCATTCTTAGTGACTGCAAAATCGATAAAAAAGATTTTGAAGGGAGCATTGAAGTGGACCCGCGAAGAACTTCTGACGAGCACCTCGCCGTTTTGAAGAGTCTTGGTTTCAATCGAGTGAGCCTTGGCGTTCAAGATTTTGATCCTGAGGTGCAGCGAATCGTCAATCGTGTTCAACCTTATGAGCAGACAAAGCGAATTACGGATAAGGCACGTGAATTGGGTTTTGAATCCGTTAACTATGACCTGATTTATGGACTTCCAAAGCAAAAACTCGATACCATCGAATATATGGCAAATAAAACTGTTGAGTTGCGGCCGGATAGAATCGCTCTTTATAGTTTTGCTCTGGTCCCTTGGATTAAGCCCGCGCAAAGACTTTTTAAAGACGAAGAAGTGCCTATGGGTGAAGAAAAACGACAGCTCTACGAAAAGGCGCGAGATATTTTACTTTCAGCTGGATATGTGGAGATTGGAATGGATCATTTTGCTTTGGCTGACGAAGCCTTGGCACAAGCGCATGCGAAAGGCACCTTGCATCGCAATTTTATGGGTTACACAAATCAAAAAACGGATGTCTTGTTGGGTTTAGGTGTCAGTGCAATCTCTGAAAGCCCCACTTGTTTTCATCAAAATGAAAAAGTTCTTCCGGTCTACGAGAAAACAATTCAAGGGGGTAAGATTGAGATCGGAAG
>JBFWYS010000479.1:0-3455 GCA_050186175.1 Pseudobdellovibrionaceae bacterium | reverse complement strand
TGACTTCTGGAAACTCTTCGCTGTCATCTTCGGCGACAACGCTCGCCCTAACCAGCTTGGATCTTGGCGGAACCACGCTAACCAAAAATTCCGGTGTTGTAACAGTGGGCGGGACTCCCATTGGCACAGGATCCATCTATAATGGAACGGTCAATCCGTAATCCTTGAATTCCAGTGGACAGTTAGGTCTTGGAAATACCACAAGCTTTACTTCTCCTCAAGCCAGGCGCCAAGGACGGTTACCTAATTCACGAGCACTCTCGTAGTTGGTCACACGAGCGCGAACTGCAGCTCGGCCCTTGGGGCAGACGGAAAAGTGATCGTGAGTTACTAGAAAAGTCTGCGCCGTGATTTATCTATCGGGCTTTCGATTGATCATCAAAAGTCCACATAAAATACAAATCACAGATGCACAAAGGTAAGGCGCTCCTTGAAAATGATAAGGAGCTTCGGGCTTTGAAAAATATGTAAAGAGTCCCGTAAAAACCAAAGGTCCACAAATCGCAGTGAGACTAGACAGACTCACAAGAGTTCCCTGAAGTTCTCCTTGTTCATTCGTCGGAACTTGTTTTGAAATCATTGATTGAAGAGCGGGCCCCGCAATTCCTCCGAGAGCCGAGGGAACCAAAATCGCGTACATCATCCAACTCTCGGTTGCGAATGCAAACCCCAAGTATCCGAACATGGCGATCACAGTTCCAATACAAAGAGCCTTCCACTCTCCAGTTTTTGGAATAATCACGCGGGTGAGCCCCCCTTGAACAGCGCCAATCGCGAGCCCAACAAGAGAAATCGAGAGCCCGACCTGAAGCGCGGACCATCCAAATTTACTCTGCGTATAGAGAGTCCACACGGAGGGGTGAACTTGTCCTGCAAGAAACAAGAGGAGATAGATCCAAATCAAAATTAAAATCGGAGACGGTTTTAAAATTTTTATGATAGAGTTTAGAGGATTGAGCCGAGTGAGATCAATCTGCCGGCGTTTTTCAACCGGTAAAGATTCAGGTAATACAAAATATCCAAATGCAAAGTTAAGAAGATTCATTCCGGCTGCTGCTAAGAACGGAAAAGTTGGATTCAAGGATCCAAGGGCGCCACCAATAACGGGGCCCAACACAAAACCAATTCCAAAAGCGCCGCCAATCATTCCGAAATTGGCCGAACGATTGCTGTCATCACTCACATCCGCCATGTACGCGGATGCCACAGTCATCGTTGCACCCGTAAGCCCCGAAATCACGCGCCCTAAAAACAAAATCCAAAGTTCGGGAGCAAAAGCCATGAGGATGTAGTCGAGGCCCGCGCCTAAAAGTGAAATCAGAAGTACCGGTCTTCTGCCGAAACGATCCGAGAGTGCACCGAGAAAAGGAGAAGCTGCGAATTGAATTAAAGCATAGGCCGAAATAAAATATCCGTAATACTGACTGACAAAGGCAGGATCCGAAGAAAAACGGCGAATCAGATCTGGAAAGATGGGAATCAGAATTCCGATCCCCATTGCGTCCAAGAGCATCGTCGTAAAAATAAAGGGGACTGCTGCTTTTTTGGTATTCATTTCGGCCTTAAATTAAGTTTTATCTTTATTTTAGGGTATTCTGAATCCAAGTCTGAGAATACTCTAAAATAGAGATTAAAAATTAATCCCTAAAATCCCGATGATTTCGAGAATGTCACCAGCAGGTTTAACTCCGGTTTTTACGGCCGGTTTTCCCAGTTCGAGTTCTAAATTTTCATCTTTAAAGTTAACGTATTGATAGAGTGCCTGAGCTCCGAAGAACATCTTGTTTCGCATCATCGGGATCTCAATTCCCAGGCCAAAGTTAAATCCCATCGCCGAATCTCGTGCGAAGCCAGAGACTCCCGACAATGTCATCGTGCGAGTGTTGTTTGAAATTCCGAGGAGCATGTAGGGATTTAAAGAGGCCAAACCGCGAGTTACATTTTGAGTGTTAAAGTAATACTTTAAGTCGAAGGAGTTTTTAGAGAGAGTTGTATTTCCAGTAAATGTTTTAGCTTCTCCGCTCACTGCAAATGGGTGATCTCCCGTGGCAAAGCCAAATTGCAAAGCAAAACGTAAATCAAAGAAATACGAGAGAAAAAGACCGAACATAGGCGCCGATCCGTTTACTTTTCCCATGTTCCCAGTAAAGGAGCGAGGCCCAGCGACGAGACCCATGGTGACAAAACGGCCATTTCTGAAAAAGTGAATGTCAGCTTCTTCCTGTGCGTTCTCTTCAAATTCGCTGTAATCAGAAAAGGGATCATAGGTTTCATCCGCTGTATCCTGAGCCAAGGCTTGGGGCCCTATAGTCTGGGCAAGGCCGAGACAGAATGTGGAAAGAATGAGCAGTCGAATGATTGGCCGAGCCATGGTGTGGTTTCCCTTCACGATAATTCCCCTCTCCATTATCGGAAGTCCCGTTCTAAATTTGTAGCACTTTTCGGTCGAGTTTCTCATTTTGAGATTGTGGCCAGGCTAGGTGTTGTCTGCGAGACGCGGTCGGCTGGCTTCCGATCTTTTTATCTTTCAGTTGTAGGAAGCTCATTTTCAATGTTAGACCCAATTTATGTCGACGGGTGAGAGTAAAATCGATTACCGTAAATCAGGTGTAGATCAAGAGCGCGGTGACGCTTTGGTCGAGTGGCTCAAGTCGTCGGGTCCAAAAACCTTTCCCCATCAAAAACAAATAGTCTCTGGAATCGGTGGTTTTGCCGCTCTTTTTCGTGCACCTTTTCAAGGCATGAAATCACCTTGTATCGTCAGTTCAACCGATGGAGTTGGAACCAAGGTCAAACTCGCAACTCACTTTCAAAAATTCGACACAGTTGGGCAAGATCTGGTCGGAATGTGTGTCACCGATTTGATTTGTTGTGGGGCCACTCCACTTTTCTTTCTCGATTATTATGCAACTGGAAAATTGAATTTACCCGAAGCCAAAAGTTTTTTGGGCGGTCTTCGCGATGCTTGTCATATTTCTGGTTGTGCTTTGATCGGTGGCGAGACGGCTGAAATGCCAGGCGTTTATCAAAACGGTGATTTTGACTGTGCGGGTTTTGCAATCGGCGTGGTCGACGAACCTGAAGCTCTCGGTCCTCACCTGGTTCAAGAAGGCGATTGTGTGATCGGTGTGTCCTCTTCGGGATTCCACTCAAATGGTTATTCTCTTCTCCGCAGAATTTTTGCTGATGATATGGACAAATGGAGAGACCTGTTGCTGACGCCAACAGCCCTGTATGCACCTTTGATGAAAGCTTTACTTGAAGATCCAAGCGTAAAGCCAAATGTCCGTGCAGCTGCTCATATCACTGGTGGCGGAATCGAAAATGTTCCGCGTATTTTGCCTGAGAATACCGCATGGAAAATGAAACTTTGGAAATTGCCAGATCCTTTTGTCGAAGCTCAAAAACGTGCCGGCCTGACTGAAGACTCTTTGTACGAAACTTTTAATTGCGGC
>JBFWYS010000478.1:0-3460 GCA_050186175.1 Pseudobdellovibrionaceae bacterium | reverse complement strand
GTAGAATCCTGAAGCGTATTTTGCTGAATAAGAGAGAATCCCGACGTTTGTGAATCCGTTTTCGTCGAGCGCATCACGAATAAATCCAACTCTTCCGTCCATCATATCAGAAGGAGCCACAATATCTGCGCCTGCTTTTGCTTGTGCTAGGGCTTGTTCCGCTAAAATTGGCAATGTGAGGTCGTTGATGATTTCGCCTTCTTGTACGAACCCATCATGGCCATCGCTTGAATAAGGATCCATTGCCACATCTGTGATAATTGTGAGGTCAGGAAATTTGGATTTGATTTCGGCGATGGCTTTTGGGACTAAGCCTTTTGGATTTTTTGATTCTTTCGCTCTGGAATCTTTTAATTTGTCGTCGATCACGGGAAAAAGGGCGACGGCAGGAATTCTTTGATTTCTAGCTTCGCCACAAATTTTGAGAGCTTCATCAATGCTCAAGCGGAATTGACCGGGCATAGACGAGATTTTTTCTTTCACCTTTTTTCCGTCTTTAATAAAAAGCGGCAAAACAAAATCGGTCGGTAAGAGTACGGTTTCTGTTAGTAAGGCACGAAGGGATGCGGATTTTCGGTTGCGGCGCGGTCTTGATTCCACGGATAGACTCCTCGGAGATAACTTTAAGGGATCACAGAGGATTTAACTCCATGAGCAGGGGGTTGGGCAACCTCTCCGCCTCATAACGCCGTGTCGAAATTGAGAATCATTATTAATTGGTTGACGAAAACAGGGCTTTTTTGGGAGAAAACCGCATGGATAAATCAAAAGTCCCTCTATTACCTCGTCATTTTACCGGATCCGAACAAATTCTTCGCCGCGAGCGCCTGGATGAAGCCGCATTTAAAAAAATGGTGCGTGCGATGAACCTCAAAGTCACTCATCAGCGCCTTTCGATTTTAGAAGCACTTCACTCCGGCAGAGCTCACGTGACCGCTCAAGAAGTTTTTGAGATCGTTAGCAAAAGTGATCCGGAAATTGGTTTTGCAACTGTCTATCGATTTTTACGGAAATTAACAGAGTATGAATTTGTGACAGAAGTGCGGATGGGCGGACTTCCCGCTCGTTACGAACTCACTCCGCAAAATCACCATGACCATTTGACCTGCGTTGAGTGCGGAAAAATTTGCGAGTTCGAAAATATCGCCATTGAGGACTTGCAAAAGAAAGTGGCAACTCAGTTTGGTTTTAAATTGACGGGCCACGTTTTAGAACTCTACGGCGTTTGCCCGGACTGTCAGAAGAAAAGTACAAATCATTAATAGTTATTGAGCAGCTTGCTCTCTCTTCCGTAGGGAAGTAGGCTTTTCCAATGGCGAAAGCAGTCGACGGAATTGTGATTCGTGGTGCGAAAGAGCACAATCTCAAGGGCCTCAATCTCGAAATTCCAAGAAATAAAATTACAGTGATGACAGGACTTTCCGGTTCCGGAAAATCTAGTTTGGCTTTCGACACGATCTATGCCGAGGGCCAGCGACGTTATGTGGAGAGTCTTTCGGCTTATGCTCGCAACTTCCTCGAACAAATGAAAAAACCCGACGTGGAATCCATTCGTGGATTATCTCCAGCCATTGCGATTGATCAAAAATCTGTTTCTACAAATCCTCGCTCCACAGTCGGCACGGTTACAGAAGTTTACGATTTTATGCGTTTGCTATTTTCGAGAGTGGGAGTGCCGGAGTGTCCAACTCACCACGTGCCGGTCACAAGTCAGTTGCCGGCACAGATTCTTGAAGACGTGATGAAGCTTCCTCAGGGGTCCAAGTTTTTCATTCTGGCGCCCATGGCCCAAGGAAAAAAAGGGGAGTTTCTAGCGGAATTCCAAAAGTGGGCAAAAAAAGGCTTTGTTAAAGCCAAAGTCGACGGGCTTATTGTTGAACTCGAAAAAGCTAAGAAGTTAGCAAAAACAAAAGCGCACGATATTGATTTGATTGTTGATCAGCTTGTTATGAAAGAGGGAATTCGACCTCGTTTGAGCGAGAGTATTAATTCGGCGCTCTCAATGGCTAATGGAGTTCTTGTCGTTGAAAATCTAAAAGGCGAGCGAAAAACCTACTCGATTCACGCGGCTTGCCCAATTTGTGGATTCAGCTTTCCTGAGCTTGAACCTCGCATGTTTAGTTTTAATAATCCCCGCGGAGCCTGTGGGACTTGCAATGGTCTTGGAACTTTAGATCTTGTTGAAGAGGAACATTATTCTGAAAACGGAGACACGCGAAAGCTTGAAAAAGTATCTTGGAAGTTGCGCAACCAGACTGCCAATAAAAAAGCAGGTGAAGAAGATGACGAATCCGATGAACCTTTGGATTTTTCTGCTTGTCCTGATTGTAGAGGCAGTCGTCTTAAGGCAGAGGCTTTGAGTGTCAAAATTCATGGTTCAAATATCGCAGAACTTAGTGAGCTCAGCATTTGGGAATTAAAAAAATGGTTTGAGGATATCAAGTGGAGCACACGTGAGAACATGTTGGCTCCAAAAATATCCAAGGAAATTTCTTCGCGACTTAATTTTTTGGTGCGAGTGGGCACAGGTTACCTGAGTTTGGATCGAACTTCGCGAACTCTCTCCGGTGGAGAGGCTCAAAGAATTCGTTTGGCCACTCAAGTGGGCTCTTCATTAGTCGGAGTTTTGTACGTTTTAGACGAACCCAGTATTGGTCTTCATCCACGGGATCATCATCGCCTCTTAGAAATTATTGCAGAACTTCGCGATCGGGGAAACACGATTTTGATGGTCGAACACGATGAGGATACGATTCGTGCGGCTGACTATGTGATTGATTTGGGACCTCGCGCTGGAAAACTAGGAGGCGAACTGATGGCGGAGGGAACTCCGGAGCAAATCGCCGCAAATCCAAAATCACTCACCGGGCAATACCTATCAGGAAAAATGCGAGTGCCGGTTCCGAAGCAAAGAAGAAGGGGAACGGGCGAGTATCTAATTTTAGAGGGCGCCTCTGGAAATAATTTAAAAAATGTCGATCTTAAAATCCCCCTCGGAACTTTTACGACTGTAACGGGAGTGTCGGGAAGCGGAAAGTCCACTCTCATTATCGACACACTTTATCGAATTTTAGCTCAGGAGTTTTATGGATCGTCAGGTCAACCGGCTCCCTACAAAAAAATTTCGGGTCTTGATAAGCTCGATAAAGTCATTGATATCAATCAGCGTCCGATCGGCCGAACTCCGCGATCGACACCCGCAACTTATACAGGTCTTTTTCCGTTGATTCGGGATATGTTTTCGAATCTCCCAGAGTCGAGAATGCGCGGATATACTCCGGGGCGTTTTAGTTTCAACGTCAAAGGCGGAAGATGCGAAACTTGCCAAGGGCAGGGGCAGATCAAAGTTGAAATGCACTTTATGGCAGATGTCTATGTGCCCTGTGATGTTTGCCAAAGCCAGCGTTACAACCGCGAAACCTTGAATGTTAAATTTAAAGACAAAAACATCGCTGAAGTT
>JBFWYS010000477.1:0-3460 GCA_050186175.1 Pseudobdellovibrionaceae bacterium | reverse complement strand
CTGATCCTGATTTTTTGGTGGCATCTACGAAAAGACTTCGAGAGGAAGTTGGCTGGAAAGAAGATGTTTCTTTTGAAGAGGGATTGATAAAAACGATTCAGTATTGGAAAGGCAAACAATGACAGCATCGTTTGGTGTTAAGAACGATAATTTGTTTTTTATCGGAATTTTTTCGGTGCTGTTGTCTTGCCTGTTCTTTGGTTTCTGGTCTGAAAATGTGGTGAAGGCAGAGATCTTTTTTGCAATAGGTCTTTTAGGGCTCTTTCTCCATTCTTTGTTTTGGGTGTCTAACAATTATTTTCAGGACCACTCGAAGGCTTTGCTAGTGAGCTTAGGTGCTTTCGTGGGATTCTCGTATCTCCCATTTGGAAAATTCTTTGCGGTATTTTTGACTTTTGCGATTTTTGGATACTTTCTTAGTATTAGAAAAAAACAAGTTCTCAATGATAAGGGGCTTTTTTTATTTGCTTTTATTTATGCAGCTTTTATTTTTTTAGGAACAGCGGCTGGAGTTGGGGATGTGTTTGCTAGCGAAAAGGCGCGACAGTTTGCTTTAAATCCGGATACGCTGTTTCATGCCTCTCTTTCTACAATGATTAAAGAATTTAGCTTGGTGTCGAATGGCTTACACGGTCTCCAAGCAGTTCGCTATCATACCTTTTCTCATTTTCTATACGCTCGGTCCTCACAGCTTTTAGGAGTTGGGGTTTTAGATATCTATGGAATTGCCAATTTCGTAGTCTTTGGTTCTTTGCTCCTGGTGAGCCTTCTGCATTGGATTTCGAGTTTTACTGCAAACAATAAAAAATGGATGCATTGGATTTTGATTCTTGGGGTTTTAACACATTCACTGGGAGTTGGGGACGTAAATCATTTTAGCTCAGAGTCATACTTGATTGGACTTTTGTTACTAACGGGCGTTTTGATTCTCCTGCAAAAGATTGTGGCTTCTGAAGGATTGAGTAAGAGCCAGATTTTATTGTGTGCTCTCTACTTGCCGATCCTATTTGTAACCAAAATTTCTGTCGGAGCCGTGGCTTTTCTTGCCGTTGCCATTGCCATTTATTTTCAATTTGCAATTCCTTTTTGGAAGCGATTGGTAATTGGCATTTTTGTTTCTGCGACTTCTTATTTAGGTTATCTCCGGGCGCGAATTCCTCCAATTAAGAATCTAGAGCCGAAGTTTGAATGGGGTTGGTACCAGTATAAGTATGCGCATGATGATCACTTTGTGTTTTTCCTTCTGTCTCAGTTTTACATGTTTTTAATTTTGCTCCCTTGGTTTTACTTTTTATATAAGGAGAACTCGCTTTCTAAAGAATTAAGAACCTGGATACTGATTGTTCTTTCGGCTTGTGGTCTGGGAATAGTCGGCACCAATTTAACAATTGATAGTGCCGGTTACTATTTCATCAATGTGCATCTTTATATGATTCTTCCCTTTTTCCTTTTGTTGCTTGGGGAAACTGATTCGTTTTGGAGGTCTTTTTGGGACACTATAAAAAGGCATCGAGGCGAGGCTTTCTTGGTTCTGTTGGTCTTTGCTCTTTTTGTGACGGTGACTAAGAGCCTTCACTCTCTAATCTCGGTGGCTCTTGTTGGCGGCGTTTTATTCTGGAAACGGAATCATATTAAGGCGTTTTTTAACAATCGATCCAATAGGGCTCTTTATTCGCAGTTTGTGATTTTTGTTCTATTGCTTAACGGCGCTTACTATTGCGGAAAGTTTTTACCCAAAGAGATCAAAAAGCTAGTGAAGACGAAACAAAGTGTTTTTGAGCATCTCGATTATAAAAATCCTTATACTGCGGCATTTGAAGCAGTAAGTACGGACCCAGGTAAAAAAATGGCTGTTTATATTCCTAAAACTGAGAAAACTTTTTGGGAAAATACGCATGGTCAGTATTCGCCTTGGTATCGTATTCAATGTTCAAATCTGCCGTTTTACACTCCGGTTTTAACAGAAAGACCAGCCCTTTTTGGTCTGCCAATCCCAGCCGAGAACTGTTATCTTTTCCATCGCGGCTATGAGTCATACTCTGAGAGCGAATACACAGCGTCTGCGGCTCCTGAAATTCCTGAAGCCGAGATTTGTGCGGAGGCCTTGAAAAAAGGTTTTCAGGGCTACTATAAAATTAGTATAGATAAAGGGGCTGAAAAAGTAATGTGTGCCCCTGAAAGTAAAACGGAGTAGCAAATGAAAACAGTCATTTTGTGCGGCGGAATGGGAACTCGACTATCTGAAGAAACGGATGTTCGCCCTAAACCAATGGTTGCGATCGGCTCTCGTCCTATTCTTTGGCACATCATGAATAGCTATAATGGTTACGGACATAAAGATTTTGTTTTGGCTCTTGGTTACAAGGGTGAAGTGATTAAAGATTATTTTCTTCGTTATCACACTTTGAATAGCGATTTTTCAGTGAGTCTTGCAAATGGAAATCTCGAGATAGAAAAAGCAACTGATAGAAAAGATTGGCAAGTGAGTCTGATCGATACGGGCGACAAAACTCAAACCGGTGGTCGACTCAAGCGGTTAGAAAAACGCCTCCGATCTGAAGGCACGTTTATGCTCACTTATGGCGACGGTGTTTCTAATATTGATATTAAAGAGCTTCTTGAGTTTCACAAATCTCACGGAAAACTTGTAACAATCAGTGCGGTTCGTCCGACGGCTCGTTTTGGTGGACTGGAAATGGACGGCGCTCAGGTTGTAAAATTCAAGGAGAAACCTCAATCGGGTGAAGGCTGGATTAACGGCGGCTTTTTTGTGATGGAGTCTAAGTTTTTTGATTATCTCGATGATGACCAAACAGTTTTAGAAACTTTGCCGCTTGAGCGAGCTGTCTCTCAAGGGCAACTCATGGCTTATAAGCATGATGGATTCTGGCAGTGCATGGATACTCTCCGCGAAAAACACCTACTTGAACAATTGTGGCAAGAGAACCGCGCTCCTTGGAAGAATTGGGAATAGCTGATGCAACTTGCTCCCATTTATAAAAATAAAAAAGTCTTAGTAACGGGCCATACGGGCTTTAAAGGTTCGTGGTTATGTGAGTGGCTTTTGGATTTGGGAGCGCAAGTTTGTGGTTACTCGATTGATATTCCGACTAAACCTTCGCATTTTGAAATCTTGGGACTTGAGAAGAGAATCATGCATCATCAAGGTGATGTGAGAGATCTTAAAAAACTTTCGGGTATCTTTTCTGAGTTTAAACCTGATTTTGTATTTCATTTGGCGGCTCAACCTCTTGTTCGAGTGTCTTACGATCATCCGGTTGAGACTTTTGAGACTAATGTTGTTGGAACAGTGAATGTTTTAGAGTGTATTCGTAAGACTGATTCTGTGAAAGTCGCTGTACTGGTTGCGACAGATAAGTGTTACGAGAACAAAGAATGGGAATTTGGGTATCGCGAGACAGATAGATTAGGCGGAGCCGATCCTTACAGTGCTTCTAAA
>JBFWYS010000476.1:0-3477 GCA_050186175.1 Pseudobdellovibrionaceae bacterium | reverse complement strand
AACATAAAACCGCAGAGTATACATCTCCTATTCCAAAAGAAAATCGGCAAGTTTTAATTATTCCACAGATTTCTTCGAAGTATTCGGAACGAGAACGTAACTATCCTAAAATTGCTGAAGCAATTGAAAAAATCGCAAGCCTTCACCAAGGAAATTACTTTGCTTTCTTTCCAAGTTTTGAATTTATGGAGAGAGTTTTTGCTCTTCTTAATTCAAAAGAATTTCAAATATTGAAACAAGAGCGCTCAATGCACCGAGATCAAATTGACTTCATTCTCGAAACACTCAAAGACGAATCCAAATCTCACATCGTCTTTGCCGTTCAAGGCGGAGTTTTTTCTGAAGGTGTCGACTACCCAGGAAAAATGATCATTGGAGCATTTATTGTCGGCCCTCCACTCCCACTTTTTGATGTCGAGCGCGAAAAAATGAAAGACTATTACCAATCTCATTACGCTGCAGGTTTTGATTATGCTTACACATATCCGGCAATGGCTAAAGCCGTTCAAGCGGCCGGGCGAGTGATTCGGTCTGAAACAGATAAAGGACTTATTGTATTAATGGATGATAGGTTCATTCATCCTAATTATGTCAAATCAATGCCTCAGGATTGGTTTGAGAAGGACGCAAAGGAATTGGTATCTCAAAAGATCTTAAAGGATATTTCTGAGTTTTGGGAAACTGAGATTAGACAGGGAGAATAGCTAAGTTGGAGAACTGTCCTTAAGCGCCTCCCGGGAACTAACTGGTCTCTTGCGCTGTCCCTAGTCGATCTGCTTCATCAGCCCCGTCTCCACCCAAAGCTCATGCGTGATCTCAAGACTCTCCACAAACTTGAGATCATGACTCACAACCACCAAGGCTCCTCGGTATTCTTTTAAAGCTTTTTCTAGATAAACGATGCTCGCCAGATCTAAGTTATTAGTCGGTTCATCTAACAATACCAGTTCTGGAATCTGCTTTCCCAAAAACATTTTTGCGAGACCCGCCCTCAACAACTCTCCTCCACTTAAAGTTTTTACCTTTTGCAAAGCCTGATCATTTGTAAAACCAAAGAATGCCAATTCGTTACGAATTTGTTTTTCGTCAAATCGACTTTCTTCGACTATGTTTTCCATCACAGAACGATCGTGGTCGAGTAAAGAAAGATTTTGATCCAGATAACAATAGTTTTGAACCATAAAAATATTTTCCTTCGTTACAGTTGCAACCTCCAATTTATTTGCAAGGACTTTTAATAAACTTGTTTTTCCAGACCCATTGAGCCCTCGCAAGTGCCATCTCTGAAAACCTTGCACTGTCCAATTGAGATCTTTTTCCCAAAGACGTCTCTCTCCGTAACCTATATTTAAAGCCCCTACCCGAATCGCTATTTTCGAAGCCGGCATCACATGCGACTCAAAATCAAATCGCAAAAAAGGATTCTTCTTTCTATTCTTAAGGGCAAATTCGACTTCAACGTGAGACCTATCAACGATAACATCATTACGAATTTTTATCTTATTTAAGGTTTCCTGGGCATGAATTTTTCGCGCCGTCTTTAGAATTCGGGGTAGACCCATTTTATCGCCGGTTATTTTTCCTCGCCTCATTCTCTTTTCTTGGGCTCGCAATTTTGTGTATCTTTCCAGTTCTTTAATCTTTGCTAGTCGTTTTTTATCAATGACTTCATCTTCCATTCTTTGCTGCTCAAGATTTTGGGTTTTCCAATAAAAATCGAAATTGCCGCCGTAATGTTTCAACCCCAGGGAACTCAGTTCCGTAATCTCCTGCAAACAATTAAGAATTTCACGGTCGTGACTAATGATAAGCAGTCCTTGAGTGCATTCTCGGATAAATTCCACGATAGAATCCCTTCCATTGCGATCTAAATTATTTGTCGGTTCGTCCATGATCAAAAACTTCGGCGACTTCGAAAGCGCCAAGGCCAATCTCGCACGCATCCACTCTCCACCACTCAAAAAAGAAAGCCGCTTCGACAAGTCGAGATTAAAAATCAGCTTCTGGATCAACTCGGATTGTAAATTGAGATTTTCCCAAATCGACAAAAGATAGTCCGAAAGCAATGTGTTGCCTTCGAAATTCTCAAATTGCGGAAAATACAAAACCTCTCCGTCCAAAAGAACTTTTCCTTCAGTCGGATCAATTTCACCCGCAAGAATGCGCGCCAGTGTACTTTTACCGATCCCGTTGTGACCAACAAGCCCGACTTTTTCATGATCATTTAGAATCCAATCTAAACCACGAAAAAGCTCACGCTCCGCCACTTCGTGACGAACATTAACTATTTTAATCATAAAAATAACCTCAAGAAGGCAGAACAATGCCTAAAGAGTTTTTAACAAGAGCTAAGAATTGAGGTAATAGATTATTTTCTCATAAGTATTGGGTTTAGACACCCAATGAAAATATTAAAGCACAAACATCAAATAAAAATCAAGTCACGAATTTAGAATCTCAAAAAAAAACAAAAGGCATCCCTAAGGATGACCTTTGTCGGACCGTCGGCTGCTTCTTGCACAAAGCCAACCTTCGGTCTACTTGAGATTAAAATGTTTTCGGTGGGAGATCCGCGTGATGAACTCGACGGAGATTTGGATCTGGTACTTCAGATGAAGAGGAAACATCTTTTCCACCCGTTTCCTCAAGAACGGCGATCGCTTTTTTCTTCCAGTCATGGTCATCACAATGAACTGAAATCAAAATTCCACCATCTCGAACCATTCCTTCGAAACGCTTCGCTTCGTATTCAGGAATGCCCAATCCGATTAAAGCTCCACTGACAGCCCCAATAGCTCCACCGGCAGCTGCACCTGCAAGTGCTGCCATAATTGGACCTGCCGCTACAAAAGGGCCCAAACCTGGAATTGCTAAGGCACCCACGCCGACAAGCCACCCCAATGTTCCTCCGAGAACGGCTCCAGTTCCTGCGCCAGTTGTTGCGCCTTCTGGTGCCTTTGTTTCCTTTTGATGAGCGAATTTCATGGAAGAATCAGGATCTGACATTAAAACTGAAATATCAGAACTTCTGAATCCTTCTCTCTTAAGCCTGTCAACGGCAGACTCAAGAATACTTTTAGTCTCATAAATTCCAAAGACAACTATTGCCTTGTCTTTTTTGTATGCGTCTCTCTCCATTTTGCACTCCTTGTGGTGTAGATTTTTGGGCTGACTTAACTATCTTGCAATAACTTCGATAAAAGTCTCAACATTGCCGGCACCTGCAATTTTTTTTGCGGCTTCCTCGATTGCCTGCTTTTCAGTCATGTTACTTACAGGACCTCTCAAAGTGACTTTACCTGCATTCGAAATAATTTTTATGTTTTTGCCATTCATCGAGATGTCTTTCATCGATACGACTTCTGTACGGATTTTTCGAGTGAGCGCCAGATCTTCTGGCGCAGATGATTGAGTCTCCGCAGTTGCTGCACCTGTCTTTTCGAGTGCTTCGTTTCTCTTTGTATTGTCAGCTTCAAC
>JBFWYS010000475.1:0-3485 GCA_050186175.1 Pseudobdellovibrionaceae bacterium | reverse complement strand
CAATTGGGATATCCATCGCGTAGTAAACTGTCGCTGAATAAAAGTCGACGTTTGGCAAAAGACCTTTTTCAGCCTGAACCGTATCATCAATCAAGGCCGACATTTCGTACCAGTGTCCTTCTCCCTTTTTAACCGTCAGCTTCTCGCTCATCTTTCTGAGAATCAGGGCTCGAGGATCTCCGTTCTTATAAACTCGATGCCCAAAGCCCATCACCTTTTCTTTATTCGCAAGTGCATCTTTAATCCATTGACGAGCTTTTTCCATGGTGCCGATTTTTTTGAGCATCAACATCACTTGCTCGTTAGCACCACCGTGAAGCGGGCCCTTAAGAGCACCAAGCGCACTGGTGATTGCAGAGTAAACATCGCTCAAAGAGGAAGAGGTCACACGAGTTGCAAAAGCCGAACAATTAAGCTCATGATCCGCGTGCAACACCAAACAAGTATCAAAAACTTTTACGATTTCAGTATCTGGCTCTTTGCCGGTAAGCGTGTAAATAAAATTCCAAGCCAAACTCTTCTCGGCTTTCGGAGCTACAGGTTCTTTACCGGTACGAATGCTGTTAAACGCAGTCACCAACATTCCCATTTTTGCCGTCAATATAACAGCCTTCTTCTGCATTCCTTCAGCTGAAATATCTTGAGCACTTGAATCATAGTGCGCAAGCAATGAAACGGCTGTTCTTAACCAAGCCATTGGATGAACATCTGTTGGAATTGTTTTTAAAATCTGAACAAACTTAGAATCGAGAGTCATCTGTGCCGCAAGATCTTTTTTCACCTGCTCAAGCTCACTCGCGTTTGGCAACCGGTCTTTCCATAAAAGAAAGGCGACTTCTTCAAAAGTTGAATTCGCGGCTAAATCTTCGATCGTATATCCACGATAAGTCAATGTCGCGCCAGTGATTGCTGACACTCCAGTCGTGCAGGCAACAACACCCTCTAAACCCTTATCAACTGCACCCTCGTAGATTTCCACTTTGTCCGCCATTCGCGATCCTTTCTCGGTCATAATTCTTTTAAGAATTTAACAAAGGCCCTCTAGGCAGACAACAAGATATCAAAAATCAAGTGCGGTCTAGCCTTTAGCTAGCTTAATAACTCGATCTTTAATTTCTGCGACAACAACTGTGACATCACGATTGAATTCTTGGGAGCCGACGAATTGTTCAAGTTTGTAGAGAACTTCATTTCTCAGCTCATGAACTCCAGATTTGGGAGACGATAAAACAGCTTTACTCAATCTTTCGATTCCAAAGGTCTCGTTTGACGGACTTCGTGCCGAAATCGTTCCTTCAGTCCCAAGAATCAAGCGATCGCGAGAGTTTAAAAGTAATTTATGAGTTTTGATAACTGAAGAAAACTGGGCCGACAACGGCGGTGTTGAAATTTCCAATTGAGTTAGTTTTCCGGTACTCGACGTGAACAGTAAGGCTGGAATATCGCCAACGATCGAATACGACATTTCAAAACTGCGCCGATCCACAACACCATAGAAAAGATGAGCTTTATCTTGAGGGCCAACGGTTGGGACCAGCTCGGCCGCCATCATCTCAATCATTTTACTCGGCTCGGCTCCGCGCTTGGCTTCGAGTTGTCCCGTCATTTTAAGAAGAACACTTAAAAACAAAGCCGACATACTATAACCCGATGCACTCGCGACTATAATTCCGAATCGAAATTTGTCTTCGTGTTCAAAAATATCAAAATAGTCTCCACCGGATCGAACACCTGGAATGAATTTGGAACTAAATTCTATTCCTGAGATATGTGGATATTCAGTCGGGGCCAAAACTTTTTGAATTAAATGCGCCATCTTGAGTTCACCAGAGAGCTGAGCGATCAGAGCTTCCAGAGTTCCATTAGTCTTTACCAACTCTTTGCGAAACCGAACTAAATCCTCCTCCTTTTGGGATAGTTCTCGTTCGAGATCAGCAATCTTTGCCTGTAGACTCTCTGTTTCGCGGCTCATTATAAATAACTCCTTTTTTAATCATAAAGAGTAGGATTGACTCTGGCTGCCCTTTTTTAGTCGCCTAGGCCGAAGTCGTGGTGCATTGTCTGCCGAATACCTGGGCAGCGCGCAAAAATGTAATGAAAACTTGAAACATTCGCTCTCCCCTCTTATGTCTGCTCAATGATCCAAAGGAACTGGAATCAGATAGACCAAATATTGGAAAAGCCCGAAGAAACAGCCATGGAACAATTGGAGAAATTGGTCCACGTTTTAGGCTTCCTGGGATTCGAAAAATCTCCAGATCAAGCGATTCGTAAAATCAAATTTTGGAGTTACGAAGTCCAAGCTCACATTCTTCAAGCTCAGTTCCAGCAACCCCTCGAAAAATTGAACTGCCTCCGAAAATTCCTCTTCGAAGAAAAAAATCTCCACTGTGATCCAGAAAATAAAACGAGCGACTGTTTCAGTTTCGAAAAATTGATCGACTCAAAAAAAGGCCCATTTTTAAATCTTGCACTTTTACTCAGAACTCTGGCTTCCGACTTAACTTTGCAACTTGAAATGATTCGCGTCGCCGATCACCGCTGGATGAAATGGATCGCTGATCAAAAAAATGAGTATTTGGATTTAGCAGACAAAGCGAGAACTCTAAATCCCGATGAAGTTCTACAAAGAATCGTCCAATCCTCATTGAATTCGAACGCGACAACCAATGATGATTTCAAACCTCTCTGTTTTAAAGATTGTTTGATCGCTTACCTCGGACCTCTTGAAATGTTCTACAAAAAACAGGATCAAAGAACACAGCTATTAAAGATTTACGATCTGCTCTTAAAAGTATCTCCAAGTTCACTTCGAGCCCTTTCTGAGAGGGCTCTTTTGCTTCTGGATCTTGGTGAAAGAAAAGAAGCGCATCAGGATCTGAAGCGGTATTTTTATTTATCCGATGAAAGAACCACAAATCCTGATCTAAAATACTTGTTTGATATTCTTAATAGGGAGGCGGATCTTAATTCTCCGCCGCTTCAGTTTCATTAGTTCACACGATCCTTTGACGCACGTACTATGTTTGAAAAGCCCAACTTTGCACTATCAAACCAATAGTTAACTCCTCGTCTTGCGATACTTCAGAATCAACCCCCCAAGCCCAGCTCCTAAAATTCTAAAAATTAGGTAGCCAACAAAAACCCGTATTCCGATGGAAAATAAATTTTTTCCGCCATCAACGAGGGGAAAGGAAATCAGATCAATTAAGATTAAATAAAAATCCGATGCTATAAAGAGAACGGCACCTATTGCAAGATGCGCGAACATCCAATTGCAATTCGTTCTGCGACAAACTTGAAGGGCAATCGCCTCTCCGATAAGAAGACCAGTAACTCCGTTGAAAGACATCACTCCCGCTAAGGCAAGACCGATTCCCAAAAATGAAACCAAACCCAGTGCGGGAAATAAGAAAGTGATAACAGCGCCAATTACAATCATGGCAAGAACGACGAACCACTGTTTATCCGCTAGAAAAAAAATA
>JBFWYS010000474.1:0-3487 GCA_050186175.1 Pseudobdellovibrionaceae bacterium | reverse complement strand
CATTGGATGGAGAAGAATCAAAATGGACTGCGCCCGGAGCAACAAATGCTGGGAAAGTGGTGGTTGTTGGGATTGTTCGCGATAGTCGTGGTGGGATTGCGGTGAGAATTGTGGATTTGTGACTCCTACAGAATAAAGGGAAGTTGTGGAGTTCATAAACACTACTTTCTAAAAAGAAAAATCAAACTGTTTACCTTCAATTTTTTTCATCAATTGTTTTAATTCCCTTTTATCCATTTGAGAAATACGCGTCAGCTCTCGAAGCTCTAAAGAACTCATTAACTCTGGATTGAGAAAACGAAATCCCTTTTTTCGTGTGCGAGGTTCCGTTCTTGCCAAAATTCTTCTGACGACAAAATTTGCCATGCTCTGACAATCGACCGCCTGCCCCTCGTCGGGGATAACGACCGAAACATCTGCGCCATTTGCGACTTCTGTCGAAAATTTTGTATCTCGTTCGTTATCAAGTTGATTGACCATTAGACGATCAGGTCCCGGAGTGATCTTAAGAACATCCCGATTTTTTTTATTATCTTTCATGAGGACAAAAGAGCCTCTCTCAATGTGAAGAGAGAAAGGAAGTCTTTTCTCAGTGTCCCCTGGGTAAAGGCTAATTTTTTGCTCGGGCGAAAGGATTGCGGAACCTAACACTTGATTCGTTGACCAGCTTCCACTTCTTCCGCGAACCGAGAACGTACAAATGGATGAACTCTTGAGTTTGGCTACAAAACTCATGGAGAGTTTGGGAGGATTGGGCTCGCGATTTTTTTCTGCCAGCTCGAAGGTTTCTAAAACATATCTAGAAAGGTCGTTTTTATATTGATTTTGCACCGGCGTAAGAATTTTTCGAGGAGGAGGGAGAGGCTCGGAGGGATCGGTGGCAATCCTCTTTTTGGATACGCATGCGCCGACCAGCAACACGGAAAGAGTAACAATAATTCTCATAAAAAAGGGCATGATTGTATCTTAATTGCCTTCAGGAAACGAGTCACGCAAAGCTCTTCAGTTTGGAGGTCTAGCTTTCAGTTTATATGTAGCGAAATGATCACCTAACCTTAACCGAAATGCCAAGCGGATTCCTTTGCGCAGGGCCAAACTTGTTTTTAGAGTTGCATTTCAAATCTATAAAACAGGGAGGCGTTATGGATAGAAAGCTTCGCATGAATAAAATAGCCTGGGCTGTTGATCCTTATGAGAATCGACAGGATCTTAAGAACAAGGTCTCTCAGATTCTGATGTGTTTTGAAAAACAAAGTTCCGTGGAAGTTTATCCCATTCATGTTCTGAATCAGCCTCTCTGGTCCTATTCACCGATCGAAAATGAAATTTTTGAAAAAGAAAGACTTCGTGCGACCGAAGACAACTTACAGTGGATCGTTGACTCGTTTGGATTTGAGTCAGTAAAAAAGCCGGTGATTTTAAGGCAAACGGGGGCCTCGGTGTCGAGTTCCGTGGATTTGCTTTGTGAATACTTGGATAAAGAAAATTTTGACCTCGTCATCGTCGGAACTCATGGTCGATCGGGATTTAAAAGATTTGTGATGGGAAGTTTCGCTGAAACTCTGCTTCTCCGTAGCGCCCTTCCGGTTTTAGTCATAGGTGCTAAAAATGAAGGTCTTTCTAAGATGGACCATGTTCTTTTTCCGACCGAATTGGATGACTCATCCGAAGAAATTTTTAGAGAAGTCGTTGGATTTTGCAAGGATATGGGATCTAGACTGACCCTTTTCCACTCGGTGATGCGACCCGAGGATTTTGGATTGGAGTACAATGTCGGATATCTCTCACAGGAACCTGCGGGAGGAGCTTTGTCTCTCTCTCAAATGTTTGAAACTGAACTTCAGAGAAAACGCGACAAGGCTCAGGCCTGGGTTGATTGGGGACGGTATAGACAGGTTGATACCAATTTCATTTTAGAATCGAGCAGTAAGTCGATCGATGAGTGTATCTGTCGGTCTGCTGACGAAAAAAAAGCTGATTTGATTGTAATGGAATCTCACACGGGACCTTTGGAAGCGGCTTTGATCGGCAGCACCACGCGAAAAGTGGTTCGTCAGTCGAAGTGTCCAGTTTTAGTTTTATCTAAGAATCTATTGGAGCTTGCGCCAGCAAAAGCTGAGGTCTGGCCTCAACTTTATCCTACTCATTAGTGCATAGTGAAATAGGACGCTGGTGCTTAAAAGAGGGGCTTTTCGGAGCCCCTCTTTTTCTTTAAGCCGTTCAACTTTTAGACAAGTAGCTTCATTTGTCGCAAAAGGCGCCTTTATCGGCCCCAAAGGCATATTTTCTTGCTCAAATAAAAAATACGAGGCCCAATATTCGGCGCATATAACACGTTGGAGGTATGTATTTTGCTCACTCGAAAGGGCTAGAACTTCTAACTTTAAACACGGCTCTTAAGGAGATAGGAACTTATGACAACAATGAGAACTTATACGACCTGGATTTTGGCGCTTTTTATAGGAATGGTGTTTGGAATTGTTGGAGTTGAGCAGGCTGACTCAGCAACTTTAGCGAACTCTTCGAAGGAAGTTTCTTACGAATACAAAGTCAGCTTTAGAAGCTTAAAAAAAGTGAATGATCCCAAGGTTGA
This sequence comes from Pseudobdellovibrionaceae bacterium, assembly GCA_050186175.1. Taxonomy (GTDB): domain Bacteria; phylum Bdellovibrionota; class Bdellovibrionia; order Bdellovibrionales; family Bdellovibrionaceae; genus JBFWYS01. The sequence continues at coordinate 894 of JBFWYS010000474.1, read as the reverse complement.
TGAAGAAGAACTCGCAAAATTTCACGCCTGGCACTTGTTCGGTCTTTTTCATGCTCCTCAGTTTGCTGAGCAAAACGGTTTTCCTTTGGAATTGACAGAAGGTTTTGCAGGAACTGAACTTCCTGAAGTTAAAGATGTTCGAGTTTTTAACAAGAAGGGTGATGATTACCTTTGGGTTGAATATGTCGGAGTTGCCAAGATGCTGTTACTCAATCAAGTTTATAAAAATATTTTAGGTGATAAAAAGGAGATACAGTATCAATTTCCTCTGCTTGTAAATTTTCCGAAAATTTATTCTGACGACATGAAGAAGTACCGGGACCCCACTTTTGTCAAATGCACAGATGCCCACTATAAAGAGCCAAAAGATTTTAGTTACTTCTACAACCCCTTCCGTTGTCCCGAGTTAGCGGAAGAACCTCTTGCTCAAAAAATTACTTTCAACTTGAAACTGGTCGAAGAAAATGTTGAGAAAAAAGGAACCCTCGTGCCGCTTTCACAAATTCGCGGCGAGAATGAAAATGGAAAGCTGACGACACTTTACTTTATTAACGGTTTTGACGTTTCTCCGAAATCTGGAGCAACACCTGGCCAAATTCACCGAGATAGCGGTTGGAAGCTTTATAAGTCTCTGGAAAAGAGATTAACGAAGGAAATGGGATTCGAAAAAATGGAGTCTCTTGGAGACCTTCGTGAAGTATTGGGTGAAGATTTTGGATATTTGAATCTCCTGACAGAAGTGAATCTGAACCACGATACCCAAAGACGTTACTTCAGCACTTTCGTAAAAAAGACGAGAAGCCGTACTTGGGTTGTTAGAAGCGCTCTATTTACAACGGATAACGACACAGGCTCAAGACCCTTGCTGTCGTTTCCAAAATTTTGGAAAGAAGC
>JBFWYS010000473.1:0-3494 GCA_050186175.1 Pseudobdellovibrionaceae bacterium | reverse complement strand
GAGTTGGTTGGAGCTTTTGGCTGGCAAAGGTCTTAAGGACTCCGAAGAATTTTTAGCCTCTGGGGCCAAAATTACTCAAGAGATCGTCACAAATTTTCCGGAGCTCGTGACTGCGGAACTATTGCTCGAAGGACAAACTGGTTTTTTGAGCTCGAAGAATCAATTTGTCTTAAAAAAGGAACTTTTTGCCGAACTCGATATTTTTGGAACTAAAAAACCCCTGCTCGTTGTGAAACAGAAGAAAATTGAAAAATTCTCGTCTTATGAACTGCCCCCTGGTCCAACACTGCTCCTTCCGTTTCAGGACCCTGCAAATATTGGCGCAGCAGTTCGCTCTGCTTGTGCCTTCGGATGCAAAAATATTTTGCTCTCTCAGGAGTCTGCAAACCCGTTTCATCCAAAATCAGTACGGGCCTCAAGTGGAATGATTCTTCACTGTAGTTTCATTCGCGGTGGAAAACTTGTGGATTGGCTTGCTCAATGGATTGATTTTGGAGCTCCGGTCTATGCACTCGATATGCAAGGCACTCCGTTGCCTCAAGTCAGCTTTCCTAAATCATACATTCTGGCGGCTGGCGAAGAAGGTCAGGGGTTGCCGCTGACTTCTGGAATGAGGGTGATCTCAATTCCGATGGCTGCTGGTGTGGAATCTTTGAACGCTGCGACTTCGATTGGTATTGCGCTTTACGAGGCTACGCGAGAGTGATTGCCTTTTGACAAAGGCATTTTTACTTTATTATGCTCAAAGAACTTTTTGGAAGGGGCCCCGTGAAAATTCTTATCCTCGATGACTTTGCTTTAATGCGATCTGTTTTAAAGCAAGCGCTATCTGAATTGGGGTACAAAGAGATTACCGAAGCTCAAAACACGACTGAGCCCGAGCTCAAAAGAAAATTAGAATCTCTAATTAAAAACTAGCTCGCTCGAAAAATAAGCACTTCAAATGCTAACGCGCTGCCATTGTCGAGTTCTTTGGTGATATTTCATTCCAAAAAAACTTAGCAGTCTTTTGCCTCTCTCTTCCTCTTCACGCTGCTGTCCAGGGAGCTGAAAATTCTGTAGCATATTGTCTTTGGGCTTTTTTTTCGCTAACCTTTTTAAATGCAATTTGACATCTTAGAGTCTCTTTTTCGAACGGCAACGGCCCTTCAACATGGAATCTCTCTTGAAGATATTTGGTCTTATTTCATCGAGACCCCTGAGGAACCTGATCCTGTTCGCGTCTTTCACCACAAAAGTCGAAACCTTTTTAGAACCCTTGATCAACCCCTTCGTTATCACCAAGTTTTTTTAGAAAAAGTAGAAGCGGAAGATTATTGGATCACGCTTCACCCTTTTATTTTTGTCGGCGAAGCCACAGGCCGCCTTGATCAGTCCATGAAATTAGGCTGTGCGGCGGTTCTCTTACAAAAGAGATTACGAACCGAACCACCCGATCAAAAAGACTGTAACTTGCTTTCGCTTTTACTTCATTGGTTTCCGCCCGAAGAACCGGCAAGTCCCAATTTTCCTAGATGGTCAACACATCCTCTGTGGAAGTCCGCAAATGAACAACCCGGAGTTTTTGAAGAGCGATATCTTGAAGAATGGATTCAGAGTCGCGCCGAGCATCTGCCGACCCCTCCTCCGGAAAAATTTAAAGAGTTATTAGCAAAGAGTTTTAAGAGCAGCGGCCTCGACGAAATGACCTACAAAAATACACTGGCTTTGCTGAGCCAGTTCCGCACGCTCTGCCTTGATAAAAAGGAACTTACTCTACTTTAAGCTCTGTCCAAAGACGATCATAGACCGCTGTGGTCTCGCCAAGATCTTTGAGTCTTTCAAACTTCTTGAGAGAGTCTGAAGGCGGAAACAAAGCAGGATTATTTTTTAAATTGTCAGGCAAAAGATCACGGGTTTGTTTAAGAACCGGGCCAGCTTTAATTGCTTTTACAAAGGCAACATTGGCCTCCGGAGTTAGTAAGAAGTTAATGAGCTGATGAGCGGCTTCAACGTTCTTTGCATTTTTTAGGATGACCAAATTATCAATCGACCGAGTTCCCCCTTCGACTGGGAGAATGTATTCAATTTTGCCGCCTGATTTTTCTGCCGCTTGAAGAGCATCTGAAGAATAAGCGTGAGCCACAGCAACTTCTTTGGCGACGAGCGGATCGATCGTATCGGTTCTGAACATTTTAACTTTTTTACGAAAAGCCTTGAGATCTGTTTGAGCCTTGTCTAGTTCTTCCTTTTTAGTGGTGTTTACAGAGTATCCGTTTTTCTTGAGGGCCGTTGACAGGACTTCACGAACATCATCGAGAAGAGAAATTTTCCCGTCGAGTTCTTTATTTGCGAAGAGCTCGGTCCAACTTGAAATAGTTCCTTTAAAAATATCTCGGTGAACCGCGATCCCCGCCGTCAACCAGCTGTAAGGCAAAGAATATTTATTTTCCGGATCAAATTCTTGAGACAAGAAATCAGGATTGAGGTTGGCTTTATTAGGGATTTTATCCGCTTGAAGATCGTGTAACATCCCCTGCTTAACCATGATATCGACCATATAATCACTAGGTACCGCCACATCATATCCGCTTGCCCCAGCCTGAACTTTGGCTAGCAACTCTTCGTTGGAGGTATAATTTGAAATGATGAGTTTGATACCGGTTTCTTTAGTGAACTTTTCTTGCATCTCCGGTGACAAATAGTTGGCCCAAATAGCTAAGTTGAGTTCTTTTGAAGGCTTCTCTTCCTGTTTTTTTGAAGTGCAAGCCGTCAAACCCAAACACAAACCTGACATGAGCAAGGAAACGCCTAAAAACTGGATTTTTGAGAAAAGCTTTGGAGTTTTTAAAGTGTTTGTGCTCGACATTGGCCCCTCTTATTTCTAAACTTCGGTTATGTTAGAGCTACGAAGTATCGAGAAAAAGTTTGGGAGTCAAATTGCGCTCCGGCGTCTCGACCTGCAAATTCAAGAGGGAGAATTTTATTCTCTTTTAGGCCCCTCGGGATGTGGAAAAACCACACTCATGCGTATTATTTCTGGGCTTGAAACCGATTTCTCAGGGGAAATCTATTGGAAAGGCCAACGAATTGAGCACCTGCCCGCTCGCCAACGCCCTTTCAACATGGTTTTCCAAAAGTATGCGCTATTCCCGCACCTCGATATTTTTGGCAATCTCGCATTTGGGCCGCGCCTTAAAAACAAATCTGAAAAAGAAATTCGCGGTAAGGCTGGCGAAGTTTTAAATCTCGTTGGTCTCGGTGGATACGAAAATCGCCTCCCCGAAACTTTGTCTGGTGGTCAACAGCAACGGGTTGCCCTAGCACGCGCCTTGATGAATGAGCCTGAAATTTTATTGCTAGACGAGCCGCTGTCCGCTCTCGATCAAAAACTTCGCGAGCATATGCAGACTGAGTTGCGTTTATTGCAACGAAAACTGGGGCTGACATTTATCTTTGTCACCCACGATCAAGAAGAAGCCATGGTCATGAGTGATCGAATCGCAGTTATGAAT
>JBFWYS010000472.1:0-3496 GCA_050186175.1 Pseudobdellovibrionaceae bacterium | reverse complement strand
CATCTTTTGATTATGATTATCTTCGTCCAGATTTAATTTTTACTTGGAGTTTGGCAATTAAGTGGACCGCCATTTTTTCATGAACCTTGCACATCTTTAACTCGTCTTTGCGGTACGAACGTTGGCTGGGAGTTAATGTGCCTGTTTCTAATTCCATTTCGTAGTCTAATTTATTAGCGCGGATGCCTTCGAGTTCTTTTGTCTGCTGCTTGAATAATTTTGTCACTCCACTTACAGGAGCGACTTCGATCCACTCTTCTTTTTGACGATACCAGCTCACCATGCGGAGGAAGCGAGCTTTGTTCTTTGCAAGTGTGAAGCGGGGATAACGTTCTTCATCGAGTTCTAAGATATTGTCGATTTCATCGAGCTCTGCCAAGTCATCTAAGTCATTTCCATTCATCACCGCGGCTTGGTTTGCAAGTATTGAAGCTTGCAAAGCTGCGTTTGATTGTAGTGCTTCCATCTGGCCTTCAGAATGTAAGGCAGTGCTGTTATCAGTCACGACGTGTCCTCCCCTTATGCGATCCAGTCACCCAAACCGAATCAGTTCTTCCCTTTTGTTTCCTCTGGAGCCAAAGCTTATAGCCCAAAACCCCAAACGACACAATATGTCAAATTTCCACTTTGTAAGAATTTATCAGCAAGTCCTTTACTGCTTACGAAAACTTAACTTCTTTATATCACAGGCAAGAAAAAATTTCTGTGAAATATATCGGGAAATCTTCAAAGATTTCTTATGTATCTAACGTCGCGTTCCAGAATCGCTCGACACTTCGTTAATGAGAGCTTAGAACTCCAGCCATGATCACTTTGCCAAATTTTTCAAAAGCATTGTTCAAAGAAACTCCTCGTGGCTGGATATTTTTTCCCTTCGCTCATCGCTCTCATGGTTATCTCTTGAGAGACAAATCAAGTCGATTTGACCTCGCGTACTCGTTAGATTCTCTGTTTTTGTTTTTCTTCCTCAGTATTGGTGTTGTTGGAGGTGTGTTCGAGTTCTTCTATATATCTTCGGTTCTTGCCGCATTCTTTTTTCTCTACTTCATTCGTGTTCGTTTTTTGGTAATGAACTTGGAACCCACAGAAGAAGAAATCTCCGGTTCTGAAATCGCCCAAGGAATTGCCGAAAACGCCTCTCTCTCTACTCTTCTCTTGGTCAACTTATTTTGTTTGGGTCTTCTTTTTTGGGGATTTCGTGAAGCCAGCCGTCTCCCTAACGAAAGCGTATCCTATGTTTCAAGCGGTACGACCCTGGCATTTTTTCTAACGGTTTTTTCTGCTTCCACTTATTTGATCTATGTGAAAGGTTCGCTCCTAAAATCGCACTCAAAAAAAGAGTTTTAGGATGTCATTTAAGCAACTTTTTCCAAGCACAATCTACTTTGGCAAACTAGATTCCAAATTCGATAGGAAATTGAACCAAGATCTCCTGTCGGATTGTTACAAGCTTGCAGAAATTGATGACGAAGGACTTGAATGGAGTGAAAAAAATTACCCGGGCGGGTATACGTCCTATTCCTCTGTGCCAAACTTGCATTTGCGTTTTTCGACGTTTGAAATTCTTCGAAAAAAAATCGATCGAAAAGTCAAAGCCTACGTTAAAAAGCTCGAATTGGATTTGCAGGAGAATTCGCTTGAGATGAGGACGTGCTGGGTCAATATTATGCCACCCACAGCTCATCATAGTCTGCACCTCCACCCGCTCTCGGTGATCAGTGGGACGTACTATGTTTCGACTCCAAAACGTGCAAGTCCTTTGAAATTAGAAGACCCGAGACTCAGCCTTTTTATGGGGCGACCGCCTTATAAAGGACTTAAGGCTCCATTTGAGTCGTTTGAGCCTCAGGCGGGCCATTTGGCTTTGTTTGAGAGTTGGATGAGACACGAAGTTCCGGCCCAGCAGGGCAAGGAAAACCGTGTTTCTATTAGCTTCAACTATGAGTGGGTTTAATTTCCAAAAGCCTGAGTAAAATTGTTAGATTTTTTTTCAAACCCTTGTGGCTTGAAGCTTGATGCACTAGAACCTCCTTACCAAATGACGGATAAATGGGAGTCTTAAATGAGTCGTATTTTTTTATCGATAGTTGCTTTCTCTTCCTTTTTTGCTCTCAACTTTGCGCAAGCAGTTCCTGAAAATGCTAAGAAAAAAGCGCACGCTTCAGTTCTAACAGCAAAACTCGAAAATCTTTCAGATCTTTTTCGCTATCCTGCGATTGTAGATTCGAAAGTAAACGCCAATATTCTTGCTGAAAATGAAGGCTCAATTGAAAAAGTAAATGTCACTGTCGGATCACAAGTAAAAAAAGGTCAACTTTTGATGGTGATCCGAAACACTGATCCCGCTTATCAATATGCTCCTGTACGGGTCACGGCTCCGGTCTCCGGAGTTGTCTCAGCTCTTCCTCTGACAATGGGAGCTCGAGTGGCCCGAGGCCAACAGGTGGCTTCGATTATCGACCCAACACAACTGCGAATTACGGCTGAAATTCCTTCTTCTGATGTCAGCCTCTTCACAGGATCCGAAAATGGTGAGTTCACATCTGTTAATCATGAAGAACCTATCAAAATCAAAGTTCGCGGTGTGAGTCCCTTCGTCGACCCAAAATCAGGAACTGCACCTGCTGAAATTGAATTTGTCAGTGCCAAAGAGACTACGCTTCGTCCTGGAGTTATGGGTCAAGTTCGTTTCGAGCTTTCGAAAAGACAAACTTACACACTTCCAGTTCATGCCGTCACTTATCGAGAAGGAAAACCTTTTGCCCGCGTTCTTGAAAATGGAAAAATCAAAAACATCGCGATCGAGTTGGGTCCTCGTAAAGGCGATACCTTTGAAATTAAAAAAGGACTGACAACAGGTATGACTGTGGTTGAAAGACTGAGTCGTATCGTTGCCGAAGGCGAAGAAGTTCAGGTCGACGAGCCTGAAAAGAAAACCAACTAAGACTCGGAGAGAACTCTATGTCTAAACTTTACGAATCACCACTCAGGGTGTATCTCCTTTTAGGACTTTTTGCTCTATGGGGAGTCTGGGCCGGCTTCAATCTTCCTATTTCTCTGTTTCCAAACAGCGCCCAAGCGACTGTTTGGGTGGAAGTGCCTTACGGAAGTTTAAATGCGGAGCAATTTTTTAAAGACTATGGATGGAAAATCGAATCTGAGCTTGAAAAAGTGATGGTTGATGGTCGCAAAGTCGAACGGGTCGTGGCTGAATATTATGATGGCTCGGTTGAATATGAAGTCACATTCCAGTGGGGAACTCAACCGACGGAGGCTTTTAAAGAGGCTTCGATCGCGATTAATTCACTCTCTGCTTCATGGCCTAAAGAATCAAAAGACCGCTTTTCGGTTCAACAGTGGAATCGTAATCAGGGTTTCTTTGCCGCTAGATTTTATAGCGACAAAAGAACGTTAGATGACTTGCACGCTCTTTTAGACCCTATGATTTCTACCTACCGATCGAAAATTCCAGATACTTCGAATCTCGGTTTATACA
>JBFWYS010000471.1:0-3501 GCA_050186175.1 Pseudobdellovibrionaceae bacterium | reverse complement strand
AGTGAAGAAAGTTTCGGAGTACTAAGATGAAGCTTAATATTTTAACATTTACAAGGTTAGTACCGGGCTTGGTTGTGAGTTTAGCTCTTGTGGGTTGCAGTGATCCCAATCGACCGAACATTGAGTTGATTCAAGATATGATGGAAAATGAGGCCATCAAGCCTCAAGAGTATTCAGAAGATGCTCCTTTTCACAGAGGCGGCGCGAGAACTCCTCCAAAAGGTACACTCCCGGTAAATTTTGAAAAATATGAATACGCGGGGGATCCAGTTGCGGCCGAAGCGAATTTAAAAAATCCTCTCGAGTCTGATAACTCGATCGAGACAAGACTCTTGGGACAAAAATACTACGAAACGCAATGTATGGTTTGCCACGGCGTTAGCGGCAAAGGTGATGGGCCGGTTGCCGCAAAAATGGCTTTAAAGCCACCTTCATTGGTGTCAGATAAAGTTCGTGCCATGAAAGATGGTCGCCTTTATCACATTATCGTTGAGGGGCAGGGTTTGATGAACCCTTACGCGAGCCACATTCGTGACCGCAATACACGTTGGGCGGTCGTAAAATATATTCGCTACTTAGAAGGAAAGAATTAATATGGCAAATCACAATCAAAAATTACATTTGGGTAAGTTTGAGCCATCACAAAGAGCCAACACAATCGCCTATGCATTTATGGCCATTGGGGTTTTGACTTTTGTAGCGGGTTTGATTTTAAACCGCGAAAGACTTTGGACTTCTTATTTAACAAATTTCTTCTTTTTTGCGTGCTTGGGAATCGGCGGATTGTTTTTCGTCGCGATCAATCATGCTGCCAAAGCGGGATGGAGTGTCACGGTAAGAAGAATTTCTGAGAGCATGACATCGTTCTTGCCAGTTGTTCTAATTGGAACTTTAGTTTTGGTCGCTGGAGCTAAATATCTGTATCCTTGGACAGACGCAGCTCGAGTTGCTGAAGATCCTTTGCTTCAGGGTAAAACTCCTTATTTGAATTATCCCTTTTGGATCATCCGCATTCTTGTTTTTGGATTGGGCATGTTGCTTTTCAAGAAATTGATGGTGGGCAATAGTCTTAAGCAAGATCAATCTGGGGATAATCAGCTGACAATCGACAACGTGAAATGGGCGGTTATTTTTCTTTTGTTCTTTGCGGTGACATACTCATTGTTCTCGGTTGATTTGTTGATGACTCTTTTGCCTCACTGGTTCTCGACTATTTTTGGAATCTACTGCTTTGCGGGGCTTTTCCAATCAACGATGGCATTTATGATTCTCCTAACTTTGAATGTTCTATATAAGGGGATTGTACAGGGTTATATCACTGAAGAGCATGTTCATGACTTGGCGAAATACTTGAAAGGCTTCACGGTTTTTTGGGCTTACATTGCCTTTTCTCAGTTCATGTTGATTTGGTACGCGAACATTCCTGAAGAGACAGAGTTCTACGTTCTTCGGGCAATGGGCGGATGGATGCCGATTTCGATTGGTCTTTTGATCTTTAAATTTGCGGTTCCTTTTATTGCTCTTCTTCCTCGATGGGCCAAGAGAACGCAGGGACATTTGAAGGCTGTTTGTTGCTTGATTCTTTTTGCTCAGTGGATGGATATTTATTGGTTAGTTTATCCGAACTTCAATGACAATGCGGTGACTTTTTCATTGTGGGAAGTGGGCATGTTCTTAGGATTCTTGGGATTGTTTCTTGCGGGGATTTATCGGTTCTTATCGAAGAACAATGTGATTCCGGTGAAGGATCCTCGGTTGCATGAGGCGCTGGCGCATCATGTGACTTACTGATTAGAAACTGATTTCCTTGTTGGGGCCTGTGCAGGGACATCCAGTTAACCCTATGGAAACACTGATTATTTGTGTATTTTCCAAAAAGGTTGCAGTGTGCTCTTTTTTTGAAAAAAGGAGCACATGATAAGCAGATTAATTTCCGAACCCTTAGCGAAAACTAACAAAAGTGTATTGCTCTATTTTCAAAAGGTTTTTCCAGAACATAATGGGCTTTTCGTTTTCCATTTGGGTGCAAATGAACGCAAGCTGGGGCCTGTCTTGGCTCTTCCATGGCAAAAGGGTCTTCAAGAAATCGGTTTGTAGCCTAGGCGGAACGGCGTCGAAAAGCGCTGAATGAGTCCCAAGTTATATTTTCTCGATAAAAATTTCTGTCTCAGAACGAGAATAAGCAGTCTCCTTTGAGCGACAATTGTAGCTCATGAATCTTACGATTTATTCGTATCAAGTTGAGAAACTTCGCTTAAATACCCAGACAAAGATTCCGATAAGTTATTGGTTTATTTGATTTGTATTGATTCAGACGTGTGTTTTGGAGGAACAAGATGAAATTGTGTACGTTTGTGCTTATTTTACTTTTGTTCCAGTCTTTTTACGCTGATGCATCTTCCGCTCCACAAGGTCTTACTTTTCAGGGTCGAATTCTTAAACCAAGTGGTCAGCCCCTTGAAGCCACAAGTGTCACGATGAATGTTCGGGTTTTATCTCCGACCAATGATTGTATTTTGTTAGAGGAGAATCACTCTGTCGCGATGGCTTCGAGTGGTGGAGTTTTTTCTTTGATTATCGGTGCGGGCGTACGAGCAGGTTCAGATAAGGGTTTTGATCTGAATCAGATTTTTAAGAATTCAGGAAGTTTAACAGGGCTCACGTGTGCAGATCCGAGTGTCAATCAATACGATGCTCTATCGGGAAATGTGCGGCGAGTTCGTGTTGCGTTTAATGATGGCGCCGAGACAATTACTTTAAACTCAGATTTCGTTGTTCGTTCAGTGCCGTACGCGATGATCGCGGATTCCGTGCAAGGGAAAGTCCCATCTGATTTCGTACAGGTGAATACGACAGGAACAAAGGTTCTATCACAAGCGAATTTAGAACAGATTTTTGATGGCACTGCATTTACTGAGCTGTCAGCTCTCATTGCAGGAACTTCAACTCAGTATGCAAAGTCTTCTGCGCTGCCTGTCACGGGTGGATCTCTAAATATGGCAGGTGCAGGAAAAGATATTATCGTACGTGATGTTCCAACATCTGGCGACAGTGCAGTTAATAAAGATTATGTCGATACTGCTATAGCTGGGGCAGCCACGGGCGCACACACGCATGATGCTGCGGATATCGCATCGGGAACCCTTGCAGCAGCAAGAATCCCAACGGGAACAGATACCACAAAACTTCCACTAGCGGGTGGAACGATGACTGGCGATCTGAATATGGGCGGAAAAAATGTGCTCGCGACTGGACACATTACGATGAGCCCCGAGATGACTATTAATCTTGGTACTTACGACAACACTCAGGAAGATGTATTAGACAATGGTCTTACGGCGGCTGATAAAGGTAAATTTTGGTACAACACTACGACTAATCAATTGAAATTCTGGAATGGAGCTGCGGTAGTCACTTTGAGTGCAGCGGGCTCGGGGCTACAAAGTTTTAATGGTTCTACTGGAAATGCTCAGACGCTAGCAATTGGCACAGCAGGAAATG
>JBFWYS010000470.1:0-3509 GCA_050186175.1 Pseudobdellovibrionaceae bacterium | reverse complement strand
ATAAGAAAAAATATAAAACAACAATCGGCTCGCGAGTTTTTGTCGGAAGTGACAGTCAGTTTGTTGCACCAGTAGTGATTGGCGATGATTCCTATATTGGATCTGGATCTACGATCACTAAGGATGTTCCTGCAAAATCCTTAGCTGTAGCCCGCGGACGACAGTTTGTAAAAGAAAACTGGGCTCCCAAAAAAGACGAAGAGTAGGACAGGAGTTAATCATGTGTGGAATCGTTGGATATCTTGGACCTCGTGAACCTAAAGAAGTCATCATTTCGGGTCTCAAGAAACTTGAGTATCGCGGTTATGATAGCGCTGGCGTTTGCATTATGGACAACGGTAAGTTAAAGCGAGTGCGTGCTCCAGGTAAGTTAAAAAATCTCGAGTCTCGCTTGAACGAAGAAAAATTCGATGGCCATTTAGGAATCGGTCATACCCGTTGGGCCACTCACGGTGCCCCGTCAGAGAAAAATGCTCACCCTCATCAAGCGGGCGGAGTCAGTCTTGTTCACAACGGAATTATTGAAAACTATCTTGAAATCCGAGAAGAACTTTTGGCTAAGGGCGCACAGATCGCATCTGATACGGATTCTGAATTGGTCGCACATCTTCTTTCAGATGAAGTAGAAAGGACCAAAGATCTTTACAAAGCTGTAGAACGTGTATTGCCACGTCTAAAAGGCGCATTTGCAATTGTAGCAATGTGGGAAAAAGATCCAACAACTCTTGTGGCTTTTAAGGACGGCCCTCCACTTATCGTAGGTGTCGGTGAAAAAGAATTTTTTGTGGCAAGTGACGTGCAAGCGCTCTTGCATTACACGAAACAGTTTTATTACCTAAACGACCGAGAAGTCGTAACGATTAAAGACAACCAAATTTCTTTTTTCAGTACCCAAGGGTCACCGATACAAAAAGATATTGTTGAACTCAATTGGAATGCCGACATGGTTGAAAAACAGGGTTTTCCACACTTCATGTTAAAAGAAATCTACGAGCAGCCTCGCGCGGTGGCTTCGACACTCGAGCCGCATGTGGATGTTGAAGGTCTTACAGTTCGTCTTAAAAACGTAGGATTTTGCGGAATTGCAGTTGAAAAACTGGAGGGTCTTAATCCTGAAACGGACTGGCAAGACACGCTCAAAGTTTTTAAAGATATCGAGCGCGTATTTATTGTCGCTTGCGGAACTAGTTATTACGCGGGAATGGTCGGAGAATATTTGATTGAGCGGTTGGCGCGTGTGCCGGTTGAAATCGATATCGCAAGTGAATTTCGTTACCGTGAGCCGGTCATTCCCCCCAGGTCACTTTTTATTACAATTTCTCAAAGTGGTGAGACAGCTGATACATTGGCGGCGCTTCGAATGGCCAAACAAAAAGGGGCAAAAACTCTCAGTATTTGCAATGTCAAGAATTCGACAATTGATCGTGAGGCACACGGGCATATTTATATGAACTCGGGTCCTGAAATCGGAGTCGCCTCGACTAAAGCATTTACCTCGACGATGGCTCTTTTAAATTTGTTAGCTCTCTCTATCGCAAAAGCAAAAAATGCTATTGATCGCAAAGTAGAAGAGACGACTCTTCGTTCTCTTTTGGCTTTGCCGAGCCAAATGGAAGGTGTTCTCGCTTACAATAAATATTTTGAAGAGGCCGCAAATTCGCTAAAGGCTCATAAGGGATTTCTCTATATGGGTCGCGGAGTCAGTTATCCGATTGCAATGGAAGGCGCCCTTAAACTCAAAGAGCTGGCTTACATGCACGCCGAAGGGTATGCATCCGGAGAAATGAAACACGGGCCCTTGGCCCTCATCGACGAGAGAATGGCAATCGTAATGGTAGCACCAAGTGATGAAGTCTACGAAAAAACAGTGAGCAATCTCGAAGAAGCTCGCGCACGCGGAGGACAAATCATTTCGATCGGCACTGGCGAAAATGAAAAACTTAGATCTATTAGTAAACGTTACTTGGCGTTGCCTAAAGCGGAGTGGACCGCGAATCCTCTGCTAGCTGTGATTCCGCTTCAGTTGATGGCGTATCATATTGCCAATAATTTGGGGTACGATGTCGATCAGCCACGTAATTTGGCAAAGTCAGTGACGGTTGAGTAATGAATAATATGGCATCGCCCTCAAAGCAGTGGTGGAGTGAGGGTGTGAGATTCGAATGCCAGGGATCTGGCAAATGTTGCACCTCTCACGGTGAGTTTGGTTTTGTATTTCTCACTTTGGGGGACAGAAAAAAAATGGCAAAACATTTTGGAATTTCAACTCAAGGCTTTACAAAAAAATACTGTGAGAAAAAACAAGGCGCTTGGCACCTCATCGAGAAAAAGGGCCAACCTGATTGTATGTTCCTCAAAAACAAACGGTGCTCGATCTACGAAGTGCGGCCTATTCAGTGTCGAACCTGGCCTTTTTGGCCTGAAGTCATGGGAGCTAAGCAGTGGGCGAAAGAGGTTAAAGCTTTTTGCCCAGGAGTTGGAAAAGGCCCCGTGATTCCAGCCGAGAAAATTGCGAAGGCATTAGAAGTCCAAAGAAAATCAGAACAAGAATTGCTAAAATAAGAATTACATTTGAACAACGATCATGTCGTAATAAGTGCGGACACGATCTACATATTTAACTGGCTCATCACCACGGGCTAATCCGAAAGCCAATTGTCGCTCATATTGTTTTTGTGAAAGCAGTGGTAAGACCGTTCGCAAATCATTCCAACTAAGTGGGTCTAGTCCTCTTTGCGCAGCCAATCTCTGGGCATCACGAAGATGTCCTGGCCCTACGTTATAAGCGGCTAGCGCTAACGAAAGACGATCTTTAAAATGAAGATGTTTTGGTGTGCGTCCCAATAGAGTGCTTAGATAGAGAGAGCCACCGCGAACGCTTTGTTCTGGATCCGTACGATCTTTAATTCCGAGATGATCCGCTGTTGCTTGGGTTAACTGCATGATTCCTTTTACACCTGTAAAACTTCGAGCGTCTGGATTCCAATGCGACTCTTGGTAAGCAACAGCAGCGATGAGCTCCCATGGTAATCCTGTGTCCTTTGCCGCCTTTTTGAAAACGGCTCGGTATTGAGGAAGAATGTTTTTTAAATCTGCATAAAACTCACGCTGTTCGTAAGTATCAATGGAATCCAAGTGATCCATGTAACGTTGGCGAATGGCCATTAATTCACGAGAACGTGACACAGCTCTTTGCCAGTATTTAGCCATATGGATAAGATCATCGTCATTTTTTCGAAGCAGCCAACCTCTTTCCACATTTTTATCTAGAGTTACTTTAATTTCTAGCGAACCGAAATAACGACCATAAGAGAGAGCTTCATTCTGTTCCATGATTACGCAGTCAGCGCCTCGCGATGTAATTAATCTCAGCAGGGCCCCGCGTTCTTGAGTGATCGCTGGTTTTAAACGAATCATTGGATTGAGAGATTTTAAACTTGAGATGGTTTCCTTTGAAACGGCGGTCGGATTGTAAGCCACAACTTTATCAGAAAGGTGATTGATATTTT
>JBFWYS010000469.1:0-3517 GCA_050186175.1 Pseudobdellovibrionaceae bacterium | reverse complement strand
CCAAGATCTAAATAGTGAACGTCGTTTTCAACTTCATCCAAGTAGATCTGAAATTGTTCTTCTGTTTGATAGCTGCCACCATCTGAAAATGAATCTGGCGTGACATTTACAATGGCCATAAGACTTGGCAAATGAGTCGGAAGCTGGCGGTTTTGTCTTAAAACGGAATCCGCATCCGTAATTTTGAGAGTCGGATTTAAGTCACGCAGGGGAGTGAGAACAAAATTTCTTTTAGAAGTTTCAGGGTGGGGAAGAATGAGATGAGGATCGTTTTGCCGAACACCTTCATAATGCAAAATATCGAGATCTAATGTGCGTGGCGACCATCGAGCCTCGTGAACTCTCCCGTTTTCATCTTCAATCGCCTGGAGCTTTTTCAAGAGCTCTTCAGGGGCCAGACTTGTGTGAATTTCTGCCACCATATTCAAATATGATTTGTCCCATTCTGTAGGGGCGGCTGGAGGTAGCAGAGCCGAGCTTTCATAAACAGGAGAAGGGCGAGTTGGTTTTTCACTGACTTTTGATAGAGATAAAATCGCCTTTTCTAAATACTGCTTGCGATCTCCGACATTGGACCCAAGGCCAATGTAAACAAGGCGCGGCCGGCTGAGGCTCATATTTTCCCTTCCAGAACAAACGTTGCACCCTTAGATTTTCGTCCCAAAGGTGGATTCAATTTATGAACCTTCACGCGCAAGTGAGTTCCAGGAGGGCAAGCAGGTTGAATCGTCTTCGTGCACAAGTAGCCGAGATTTTCGATCGTTGAAAATGATTGGGTTCGGCAAAGTTCAGAAATTTTCTTTTCGATGTCGGCGTAACAAACGGTATTTTTAAGAAGGTCCGTTTCGCAGGCCACAGGAAGACTCGGAAAATTCAGAGTCACAGAAACAAGAACTTCTTGAGGCAGCGAACGTTCTTGTTCGCTGCAACCCAGAGAAACATGGTAACTCAACTCATCAATGCTTAGTTCAGAACTGAAGGTTGATGGCATACAGTAGATTTTAATTCTGTGCAGTGAGTGAGGAAGTTCCAAAGAGCTTGCGCCGACTCAGTAGCAGCCGCCAAAGCTTTCTCGCGAACTTCAGCAGGTAATTGATTAAGAAGAGCTTCACAAGATTCGGAGTGCAAAACATCCGCCTCTTCATGAACTGAGAAAAACTCAGTGGTCGCTTCGGCGGTCACACCGTAAAACTTTTTAAGGCCTTCGATTTTTGCTTTCGCAATTTCTGGAATCTGGTGCTCGTAAGTGTAAAGAGCCGCTAAACCTTCTGCATAAGAAGAATTGCAATGTTTCCAGAAAGTATCGACAAGAGCTTTAGAAGCTTCGTTGTAAGTTCCATTTTCGAAATCGTAAGAGGAAACTCCCATTCCTGTAGCAAACTGTTTCCAAAGAGTCGGGTGATCTTTTCCGCGAGGAAAACCTTCTTCTTCAACCAAGTTCATTAAAAGCTGGTGGCGAGTCGCAGGGTCTTCGCATTGACTGTGGATCCGGCTTACAAAACGAGGAAAAGCATCAACAAAAGGTTTATATTGAGACGAGTATTTTTGCAAATCATCAACGGTGAGTTCACCTTGCATCCAAGCCTGGTAAAACGGATGAGTGAGCATTTGAAAAGGGGCAAGAGCTTCTTTCAATTGAGTCGTAAAATTCATGGTGATCTCCTTTGGTGGGTTGAAATTAAAACACCCTAGAATGATTACCTCAAAGCTTTTGCGAAGTGAAACTAACATTGGGTAACAGTTCCCTTTCTGCACAGAGCCACTTGTGGCTCTGTGCAGAAAGGGAACTGTTACCCAATGGGATATTCGTGAAGTCCATTTTTTGATTCCAATTTTTACCAGTCCCCAAGTGTGAGAATATTTATGGCTCATTCCTCCTTATCAAATTTTATTTGTTGACTTAGAAAATCAACGCAGGAACGCTCAATTTAAATCTTTATAGCTGATAGGAGAAATTTTATGGGTGGGTTGTGTTTCTCGATTTTGATTTGCGTATTTATGACGGCATTTTCTATGGAAGGACTAGCAAAAACACCGAAGTCCCTGTGGCAACCTGTCGATTCTTTTTTAATGACCGAAGATGAGTCTTTAACCGTAGATATTAGTTCTAACGGGATGTATTTTGCTACAATTGATAATCATATTTTGAAGGTTCGCTCGCTCTCGAGCGGAGATATTTTATTTGAAACTCCATTGGAACCAGAGACTGAGGGCTGGAGATACAATCAGGTTTTTTTTAGTCCCGACAGTAAAAAATTGGCGATCCAGTTGAAAAATAGAATTGAAGTTTGGGATCTTGAAAAGAAAACTCAAAACTTTTCTAAAGATATGCACATCATACCGCTCTCAGGATTCCGTTTTTCTTCGGACGGCTCACGTATCGCGGTTGAAACTGACGGACAGACTTTCATTTTAGATGCAGATTCAGGTCAGAATATCCCAATCACTTTTGTGTCTGATTACTTTTGGAGCAGTTCTCCCGCGGGAAACAAGTTGATGGGTTACAATGAAAACAAAAATACGACTCAGATCTATGATTTCAAAACAGGCGCGCTTATTTATACTTTTCCGGGATTTGCCTATCGATTTAGCCTTGATGGCAAATCAATCGCCGGTCTGAGTTCCCGGTTCAATTCGATGGAAGTCACAGTTTGGGATCTTACAACAGGCCAAGTTCGAACAAAATGGAATCTTTCAGAGGGAAACGATAATTTTTTGACAGGATTTTTTGAGTCGGCTGTATTTTTTGAACATCATTCTTGGGATACAGCTGGCAGAATCGAATTCAGGAGCGCTAAAAACGGAGCCCTGCTCTGGTCAAAGGCAACCCAGTCTGGCGAATCACATAGCCCGGAGATGCTGAAAGACAAATCAGAGCTCATTACTCTTGCCTATCATCGAGGTTCGACGTTTCCTTCAAAACCTAGTTTTACGGAAATCCAGTCATGGGATCCTGCAACTGGCCAAACGAATCAAATAATCTTGGATGAAAAGGAAGTAGAAATTTATTCTTTTTATATTTTAAGTGATGATCGGCTCGCCATTTTTGTGAAGGACAAGGAGCTTCCAAAGCTTCTTATTTTTGAAAAATAAAACGCCGATCGAAAGGTAAAAATTTTCCAAAACGAAAATCCAACTGAGTCCCCAGGAGTTTTATTCGCCCTGGGGAAAGAAGTTTTGTTTGAATCCTGGATTGGCAAACTTAGCAAGTTTTCTGAACTTTTCTCCAAAATGAATCGCTTAAAATCGAACCCAGCCGGATCTTAAAACGAAACGTTTCAGAGTGATAAAATATTTCATTCTGGTTTATGTTCTGGACCTAACTTGCCGAAGAGCTAGGTGATGAATACTGCACTTTTTCTTCTCGTTGGCGCTCTTCTTTTTTTGGTTGGCTGTACAAACGGCAAACCAGAATTGCAATCTTCTTTATCCGAATTTGATGGTGTCTCTTTTTGCGGCAAGGCCACTGAAGTGTTTAATATTGTCACTTCTCCAAATTGCAGATCGGTAGAGCGGC
>JBFWYS010000468.1:0-3558 GCA_050186175.1 Pseudobdellovibrionaceae bacterium | reverse complement strand
ATATGAAAATGTATGCGACCCTTTTTTAAATCTCGAGTATCGTTTAGGTCTTCTATGGAAGTTTTATTAGTTGTTCTGATTTGCCTCCTCTTAAATGCACTTTTGTCCGCAGCTGAAATGGCCTTCGTTTCTGTAAGTAAACCGGCTCTTCGTGAGCGTGTTCGCCAAGGGGATAAAAAAGCTTCGCTTCTTTTGAAGCTTCGTCAAAACCCTGAACGCACTCTGTCCGTGATGCAAATTGGAATCACGATGGTGGGCGCCGTTGCCGCCGCTGTCGGTGGAGCCGGCGCAGAAGAAAGCCTGACTCCTTATCTTCAGAATTTTTTTGGAGTTTCTGAGCAAGTCGCCAGTGCAATTTCAATCACCGCGGTTGTAATTCCCCTCACGCTTTTGAGCGTCGTTTTAGGCGAATTGGTACCTAAGAGTCTAGCTCTTCGCAACTCATGGCTTTATGCTTCTGTTTCTGCCCCCTGGATTTTGGCTTTTGACCGAATTCTAAGCCCGATTGTTGACGTGCTTGAATGGTCAACCAAGAAAATCTTGCGGCTCTTTTTTAGAGATCACTCAATCGAAAAAATCGAAGCCGATACTCCTCAAGATGGGACAGTTAATATCGCCAATCTGACGGCTCAACACCGTCAGTACATTCTAAATCTCGTCAACATCGAACATAAAAAAGTACGCGACATCTTACTCGATTGGAACCACGTTATCTTCGTCGATCGAGACCTTTCTCTAACCGATGTTGAAAGAGTGATTCTGTCCTCAGGACACACACGCCTTCCCGTCATCGATGGTGATAAAGTTATTGGAGTCATCAACTCAAAAGAATTCCTGGCACTAAAAGCCGCCGCATCTCCGACTTGGGATGCCATTATCCGACCTATTCTTGAGTTCAACGAAAACACTCCCCTCATCTCCGCCCTTCGCCAAATGCAAGAAAAGCGAAGCCACTTGGCGCTCGTTTATAATTTTCAGAGAAATCGAATCGGAATCGTGACCCTCGAAGATATTATCGAGGAGGTTATCGGCGATGTTTACGATGAAGATGATGATGGAGTGGTGAGGAAAATATTGAGCTCCTCACCCCGTCTTCGCTCCGTGGCGGCGACTAAAGCAGATCCGAAAAAAACTTAGAGTTCAGAACTGGTTTATTGGATTTGTTGTTCAAGCAAATCACCTCTGATGCTTCCTTATCACCGCAAGCACATGAGCAGAAACAGGTGTCGTAATTAACAAAAATAACGAAACACAAACCGCATTTAAAAAATACCCTTTTTCAAAAAAATGAATCCCCGCACCCAGCGCAAGAAAAATTCCACCGAGCGTAGAGGCCTTACTCGCGGTCTGCAATCGACAAAACAAATCCGGCATCCTCACCATCCCCAGGGCCGCACAAAAATTAAAAAATACACCTAAAGTTAAAAATACGAAGACGGCCGCATTCACTGACCACCTCCAACAGGAAATTCCTTAATCTTCGTAGAAAAATGAGCGAGAAGAACCGTACAAATAAATGAGGTCACCGCCGGAATCCAAACCACATCCAATAAAAACGTATCATCAAACTCGACCGAGTATATCGTCATCATCCCCATCACCAACAAAGACATCAGATCTAAAGCCAAAATGCGATCCAAATGTGAAGGCCCTCGAACAAAGCGGAAGGCACAAAACATAAATGAAAGAATCATTAGAACATAAAGAATCTGCATCATTTTTTCTTCCCTTTGACAGTGACGGGTTGCTCTGAGCCTTCAAACACCTGCAAAATCCTCTTCTCAAAAGCATCTTTAATCGCCTGCGAATCCTGAGCCGTATTTTTAATGAATAAACTATGAACACAAAGATTTTTTCGATCTTCGCTGAGCTCAACACTTAAAGTGTTTGGAGTTAACGTGATCATGTGAGAAAAAAGAGTAATCTGAAAATCCGTTTTGACCGCTAAAGGCACATCCATAAAACCCGGCTTAATCGAAAGTTTCGGACTCAGAACTTCTTTCGCTACCTTAAGATTTGCAAGAACCAACTCATAAAAAAAGATTCCGATTAATTCAACTCCGGCCCAAACTCGCAAATGCAAACTCATAAGCCTCCCCTTACACCCAAAACAGCCTCAATATAATTTGACTGCTGCCAGAGGTCCTCACCAATTCGGATGGACAAAGCCAAAATCGATTCAGGCTGCAAACTTAAAAATAGAATCACGATCGTGATCAAAGAAAAACAAAGAACCACAGGAAGATCCCACTTTAGTTTTTGCATTGAAACCGTAGGAGCCTTTAAAAACGACTCATTCCAAATTTTTAACATCGAAAGCAAAGTGATCAAACTTACAACAAGCCCCACGACAACAACAGCAAAAGAACTTTGTTCGACCGCAGACCGAATCACACCCAATTTTGCAAAAAAACCTGAACTTGGAGGAACTCCAGCAAGAGCAAACGCTGAAATAACAAATCCAACTGCCATCACTGGATGAAGCTTCGCAAGACCACCCTGGTCTTTAAGATTCATGGATCCTTGCTCTTCAATCACTCCGCCCCAGAGGAACAAGCTCGCCTTTACAAACAGATGGTGAAGCATAAAGAAAACGGCAGCAGCGGCCCCATGAACTGTTGCCAATGCGACTCCCGCTAAAATGTACCCCATCTGCGATACACTATGAATAGCTAAAATACGCCGAATTTGATTTTGAGCCAGAGCTCCAAAAACTCCCACAAACATTCCGACGCACGCAATTCCCAAAATATAAGGTTTCAGAATCAGAAGTTCCTCAGGAAAAATCAAAGTCATCACTCTTAAAATCGAGTAAACTCCCACTTTAGTCATCAAACCCGCAAACAAAGCCGATATTGCCGGATGGGGCGCGTGGTAGGAGGCCGGTAGCCAAAAGAAAAGTGGAAACAAAGCAGCCTTAATAGCAAAACCAAGAAATAGAAAAATAGATAAAAGCAGAGCCAGATTGTCACTTTCGGTCTTTTGAAAATGAACGGCTAGATCTGCCATATTCAATTTTCCGGTAACGGCAAAAAGAATCCCCACTGCACACAAAAACAAAATGGAAGAAATTAAATTGAGACCTAAATATTGTAAAGCGCCTTCGAGTTTTCTCTTATTTGGAGCGACAACCATCAACACAAACGAGGCCATCAACAAGACTTCATACCAAACATACAGATTGAACAAGTCTCCCGTGAGAAATGCGCCTGTCACTCCCATCATAAGAAAAAAGAAAAGAGACAATGAGTTTGCGGCGTAATCATCTTTTTGAAACCGCGACCAAGAATAAAAAATCACGATAAACAAAAGAATCGATGAGGCCAAACACATAACTGCCGAAAGTCGATCCGCCACCAATACGATTCCAAACGGGGCCGCCCATCCTCCCAGCTGCAGAGTCTGAACTTGAACTCCAGCGTCCATCAAAAGCTCTGCAGAACATAAAATTAAGAGAGCCGCTCCGGTCATAGAAAATAAAACCTGCAAAGCCTTCTGTTTTGGTAAAAGCAAAAGAAGGATCGCAAAAACGAGCCTGATCACCAAAGGCGCAACGAC